>DATHVN010000029.1 GCA_035461305.1 Euzebyales bacterium
CACGACGCCCCCGAGCGCGAGTTGGTGAGTCATGCGTCCTCGAACGGCGCGAAGACCGTCGACCCTGCGCGCAATAGGCATCGTCCAGTCCCAACGGACATTCTCGTATGACGTCGGGTCCGGTCCGCAGTGCAGGAGCCACTCATCGCAAGCGTAGATCCAGTGGAGTGCCTCCGACAGCGGCACAAGCGGCCCATGGACCTGGCTGCACCTACCTGAACCTGCGCGTAGACGTTCGACTGCCTGGAGCAGTCCAGCGCGGCCGAGTCGGGTCTCGTCTGCTGCGCCATCGTGGGCCATGATGCCGTCCTTCCTGCCTTGACTGTCGGCCGCGATACGGCCCAGATACGGCCCAGAGGCTCAGCCCAAACGGGCTTCACTCGCGTTCTCGCTGGTCAGAGGGGTGCTCCCGACGGGATTCGAACCCGCGCTGCCGGCTTGAAAGGCCGGTATCCTGGGCCGCTAGATGACGGGAGCCTGCAGGTCGCGCCCGAGCCTATCCAGCGGCACCTGCCGACGCCATCATCGCGTGACGGGATCGACGCGGTGATCGCGCCCCGTTGCGTCGTCGGCTGCGCGCTCCGGGCGTGCCGTCCGTGCGCGGCGCCGGGCTGCCAACAGCGCCGTGATCAGCACGACCGCGCCAAGAGTGATGACGCCGAGGTCGCCGACCACCGCGTACGGCGTCAAGCCAGCGCGCAACGGCACCCGACCCGTGATCTGATCGGCACGAAACAGCGCCGCGGCCGCGTCCGTCTGCCCTGACGGGTCGATCAGCGCCGACTTTCCGGTGGTCGCCGCGAGGATCATCGGCTTCTGATGCTCCGCCGTCCGCAGCTTCGCGATCGACAGCAACTGTTCGGAGACCGCGCTCCTGCCGTAGCTCGCGACCGTCGTCAGCGTCGCCAGCGCGTTGGCGTCGCCAGCGACCGCACGGACCGCGCGCGCGAACGTCACCTCCCACGACACGACCGTGCCGAGCCGTGCGGTCGCGCCTTCAGTCCGCAGCACGACAGGTGAGGTGTCGTCGCCGGCTTCGAGGTCGGACGGCACGAGCCTGCCGACGTCGGAGATGCCGCCGAGGACGTCGCGCAGTGGCACGTACTCGCCGAACGGCACCGGCATGCGCTTGGCATAACCGTCCAACGCAGTGCCGTCGTCGTCGAACAGCGCTGCCCACCGGAGGAAGCGCCCAGGCGCCGTCGGGGTCCCGACACCTGCGAGCACGGGCGCCGGCAGCTTGCCGATCCTGTCGACGAGCGCTGCACCGGCTGCCGTGCGCGTCTCGGCGCTCGGCAGCGCGTCCTCGCCCCACACCACCAGATCGGGCGTGGTGTCCAGCGCGGCCGTGCGGTCGACGTAGGCCTGCGTCAGGCTGTCGATGTAACCGGGGCAGTCGGCGGCGAACGCGCCCGGACACGGGTCGTCGACCTGGACGACGGCGACGGTCAGCTCACCGTCGGGGCGGGTCCATCCGATGGATCCGAGACCCGCGGTCGCGACGAGGACAGCCATGGCGACCGCCAGCGGCAGCCACCGTCCGCGTTGGCTGACGAGCACGACGAGTGCGGCGGCGATGGCGGCCAACAGGCCGGTCGTGCCGAGCGCGCCCACGATCGCCGGCGCCTGCCGGACCGGCAGGTTGGTCGCGGCCATGCTCAGTTGCCCCCATTCGAACCCGGTGAGGGGCACGCGTGCGCGCGACGCCTCGACCAGGACCCAGGTCGCTGCACCGGTGACCACCCACCAGCCGGGACGCAGCCGTGCGGTCGCCGCGGCCACCGCACCGATGACCGCCCAGAACACACCCTGCACGATTGGGAGCACGACACCTGCGACCGGATCGAGCGCGAGCATCCAGTGCAGCGCGGTGAAGGAGAACGTCTGGCCGTATGCCAGGCCGCACAGAGCCCCCCGCCGGGCCGTAACGGCCGATGCGGCGGCCCACAGCCCCAGGGCGGGGCCGATCACGACGAAGGGCCACCACGCGGCAGGGGCGAAGGCCAGCGACGTGATCGCGCCAGCGACGACGGCCGCGGCGACGAGCAGCGGCATTCGCGGATGAGCGGGAGTGACGGGCCCTGACAATGCCGTGGCGGTGGGGCTCAGGCCGCGAGAGCGGCCCGGCCGCTCACGCGCAGTCCAGGCAGATCATCGCGTCGGCGTCGGCCAGCTGTGGGCGCCGCTTGACAAGGAAGCACGACCGGCATGTGAACTCGCCCTCGCCGGGGGGCGCGTCGCCCGAGTCGTCCGGCCGCTTCCGCGGCGAGGCGACGGTCGTCTCGCTGTCGGGGCCCAGCAGGACCTCGAGCGTCTCCTCGTCCTCCTCGTCATCGTCGTCATCGAGGTCGACCACATCGTCGTCCTCGTCCTCGTCGGCTGCAGCGTCCTCGGCGCCCGGGTCCTCCTCGTCGTCCTCGTCCTCGACGTCGCCCTCGACGGCATCGTCGACGACATCGTCGTAGTCGTCGTCCTCGTAGTCATCGACGTCCGCCTCATCGTCGAGGACCTCGAGGTCGAGGTCCTCGTCGTCATCGACGAGCTCGTCGTCGAGATCGATGTCGTCCTCGTACTGATCTGTCGCCATGCTGCTCCCGTCCGGACCGCGCCGGGGTCGAGTTGTCGTCCGGCGGAGCCGGTCCGCCGCCTACCTCGCGGAGCCGAGCTCCGCCACCGTGTTGCGTCGTGTGCCGGGGTTATAGGTCGCGGATGGCTATGCTGCAACGTATGGACACGGATTCCTCGCTCCGGCGGGATCCGTGGAGCCAGCCGGAGGCCCCAGAGCGCATTCTCCTGGCC
The DNA here is from genome assembly GCA_035461305.1 of Euzebyales bacterium. Lineage (NCBI taxonomy): Bacteria > Bacillati > Actinomycetota > Nitriliruptoria > Euzebyales > Euzebyales bacterium. The sequence goes on from DATHVN010000029.1 coordinate 2,800, forward strand.
CGTTGGTGGGTGCGCGGCCGTTGGCACCACCCGGCGGCCGAACGGGCCTGGCAGCGCGGCATTCTCTCCTGAGTTACTGCGGTCAACCACCATCATCGGCCATGGTCGACACGTTGGCGCGACAACACACCACGACCCTGGCACTCCGGCGCCGGGCACGGCACGTCGTGCATCTGTCGTGGCCTTGAGGTCTGCCGAACCCTCGCGCGATACGGCGCTGACCTGCGAAGACACGGTGAACCTGTAGGTCAGCGCCGTGCAACACTACTCTAGGAATATTCGGTACTACTACTAGTCACAAACCCGCCGACCATCGTCATGAGGCACCGTGGCGGGGTGTCCAACGCCCCCGCCATGGGATCGCCGTCCCAGACCGCCAGATCCGCGCGATACCCCGGGCGCAGCGGCCCCACGCCCTCCTGACGGGCGACGTGGCGCCCGCCGAGCGTTGCGGCCGTCAACGCCGTGCGCCGGCTGATCGAGTAGCCGCCACGGTGCGCGGTGGCCGCAAGCACGCCGGCCCACGGAGCCATGGGCGTCACGGTCGAGTCCGAGCCGAACGCCATGCTGCACCCGGCCGCGACGAAGTCCGAGAACGGGTTGCTCACCACCGCCGCGTCACGACCGAAGCGGCTCGCGTACAGCCCTGACGGACCGCCCCACAAGGCGTCGAACGCCGGCTGCACGCTCGCCACGATCCCCAGCCGCGCCATACGCTGCACGTGGCCGGCGCGGGGCAGCTCGACGTGTTCGATGCGGTGGCGGCAGTCGCGCGCCGCCGTCCGGCCCACCTCGGCGGCGGCCCGCTCGACACCCGCGACGGCCTGTTCGATCGCTTCGTCACCGATCGCGTGTACGCCGCCGCCGACACCGGCGCGCGTGCAACGCACGAAGAAGTTGACGACCTCTGAATCGCTGAAGAAGAGCCCGCCGAGGTCGGGGCCGTCGCGGTAGCCACCCGACACCGCGGCGGTCCGTGAGCCGATCGCGCCGTCGAGGAAGAGATCGCCACCCGGTTGCAGGCGATGTGTCAGGGCCACCGAGGGGTCGATGTCAGCCCACCACGCGAGGACCTCGACCGGCCAGTCCCCCGTGGACCACGCGACCGCGTCGTCGAGCGACGACAGTGCGCGGTTGCCCATCTCGTGCATGCACGTGATGCCCACCTGGGCCGCGTGCCTCGCCGCCGCCTGTCGCGCACGGGACCGTCGCGCGTCCGGCAGCAGGTCCCAGATGCGCGTGCGTGCGCGACCGGCGGCGGCCTCGCGCAGCCACCCGGTCGGACGGCCCGCGTCGTCGCGGTCGATGTCGTCGCCGTGACCGTCGACCAGCGCCAGCGTCCGTGGGTCCACGAGACAGCTGTGCCCGTCGATGCGGTCCAGCAGCACGCGACGCCCTGGCGCCGCCGAGGCGAGCTGCTCCGCCGACGGCGGCACGGCGATCGGCCAGCCGTGCTCCTCCCAGCCGCTGCCGACGATCGGGTCGTCGTCACGGTCCGCGGCGTACGCCTTCACGCGGTCCACGACGTCGTCGGCACTCATCGACGACGACAGGTCGACACCGTCGAGCTTTAGGCCCGTGGCCGTGCCGTGCACGTGCGCGTCAACGAACCCGGGGGTGATCCACGCACCGGCCAATGCGATCGTCTCGTCGACCGGAGGAGCCTGGCGCGGGTCGGTCCCGACCCACACGATGCGACGATCCTCCCAGACCAGCACCCGCGCGTCAGAGGGCTCCGGGAGGTGCATGCCGTCGACCACGATCCGCTGCCGCCGTGGCCGGTCCAGGTCGTTCATCGTCGTCGTGGGTCCCGCCTGTACGCGACCGAGAGCGCATCCGCGTACTCGTTCCACCGCGAGCCGTCGTGCGCCCTGATCCAGCGCAACGTCAGCTCGGGACGGGCGCGCGCCCGCTCGTAGAGGGCCTGGACGAGGTCGAGGTTCTTGACCGGTCCTGACCGGCGTCGCCAGTTGTTGCGCGCCCACCCGTCGGCCCACTCGTTGATCATCTTCACACAGTAGTTGCTGTCGCTGTAGACAGTGGTGACCTCGCCCTCGGGCACGAGGTCGTAGCCCGCGATCAGCGCGGTGAGCTCCATGCGGTTGTTGGTCGTGTCCGGGTCGTGCCCGTGCGCCTGGTCGATGATCTCGTCGTCGCGCACATAGACCGCACCCCATCCGCCGGGTCCCGGGTTGGGGTCGGCGCTGCCGTCCGTGAACACGCCCGAGCGCGGGCCTGCCGTGAACGTCTCGAGGACCTCTTCGGGTGTCAGCTGGCCCTCGGCGGCGCCACGACGGGTGGCCGAGCCACGCGCGCCCTGCGGACGGCCGGAGCGATCGTTCGCGTGGCAGGCGCGACAACGGGTCGGCGTCCACCCCGGGTACCGTTCACGCAGCCGCTCGGGCACGTCGAACTCCGTGCCACACTCGCTGCACGTCGCCGTCGCAGCCACCGGGTCACCTTTCGTCGTCCTCGTCGAGATCGCCGACGACCTCACCCACCAACGCCCGTCGAGCGGCGTTGTCGCCGCCGTCGACCAGGTGCAGTGCCGCCGCCTCGCGACGGTAGCGGTCGACGACGCCGGCGGCCGGACCAGCAACGTCGGGGATGCGCGCAGTGCGCTCGGTGACCTCGATCGCGGTCCGGGTCGCCACGATCCGGGCCATCGCCGCCAGCGCGGCGACCGGACGACCGGCGTCGTCGGCGACCGCGGCGCGCTCGCACAGCGCATCGGCCGCCTCGACCGCGGCCGCGAGGTCTGCGATCGTGTCCGCGACGTCGGACCGCCCGTTCCCCGGCGACCCGTCGCGTCCCGAGACGCGCACGCCGGTCAACGCCGCCTGCAGGGCGGCTCTGGCCAGTCCCACGGCGCACGCCGCGACACCGATGTGGGCGAGGTCGACCGCATCGGCGGCGATGCGTCCGCCGTCGCCCTCCGCCCCGAGACGGTGGTCAGCGGACACGCGCACGTCACGGCATGTCAGTGGACCGGCCGCCGCGCCGCGGATGGTCGCATCGGACCCGGACAGGGAACAGTCCAGGCCGGCGGCGTCGGCCGCGACGAGCAGCATCGTTCCCCCGTCGCCCGCACGGTCCGACAGCCCACCGAGCAGCACGTAGCAGTCGGCCTGGCCTGCATGGGCGACGTCAGCCAGCGCACCGTTGAGGACGTACCCGTCGCCGTCGCGGGTGAGCTGGATCGACGGCGCTGCGGTCGGGACCGCCAGCGCGTGGGCCGCGAGCCACTCTCCCGCGATCAGCTGCGGCAGGACCGCGTGACGCAGCGACGGGGAGGCGTGGTCGGCGACGATGCGGGTGGCCAGCAGGTGCACCCACGTGCCCAGTCCAACGGCGAGGAACGCCTGGCTCAGCTCAGCCAGCACCTGGCAGACGACGGTCGTCGGCTGACCGAGCCCACCGTCGTCGGACGAGAACGGCAGACCGAGCAGGTCGAGCTCGGCGAGCAACGCGAACAGCTCCGCGGGGAAGGCGTCGCCCGGCACCTGGTGCTGCGCCCGCGGCGCGATCTGCCGGCGCGACACCTCACGCACCAGCTGCAGCAGCGCCCGCTGTTGGTTGGTCGGCATCTAGATCTTCAGGTAGAGGGTCCGCTTGAGGATGCTGAACCGCGCGGGCGTCGTCCCGAGCACCTCACCGTCGGCCTCGACGAGCAGCGGTTCCTCTGTTGTGATGCCGCATGTCGCCGACTGATACTCCACGATCTGCGGATGTGGCAGGTGCTCGCCGGCATACAGCTGCGTGGTGAGCATGAACACCTGGCTGCGGCCGCCAGTGAAGGCCAGGACGCTGAACCTGCCGTCCTGCGGGATCGCCCGCGGGGCGACCTTCATGCCACCGCCGAAGAACTGCCCGTTGGCCACTACCAGTTCCACCAGCTCGAGGTCGCGCGTCGTGAAGTCGACGCTCAGCTGTGCGGGCGTTCGCGAGATCGCCGTGATCGACGCCCATGCGGCCAGCAGGTAGCGCACGCGCCCGAACCACCGCGGCAGCTTCTCCGCACGCCGGACGACCTCGGCGCCGTAGCCGGCCTCGGCGACGTTGGCGAACAACCGCTCCGCCCGCTGCCCGTCGACGCCCGCGTACTCGATCACGCCGACGTCGATCGGCATCGTGTGTGTGGTCAGCAGGTGCCGCGCGACAACCGCGACGGGACGGTCGAGGCCGAAGTTGCGGACGAAGTCGGACCCACTGCCCGCGCCGCACACGCCGAGTACGGCGTCGGCTGCCACCGGCGCCCGCCGCTCGAACATCCCGTTGACAACGTAATGGACGGTGCCGTCGCCACCGACGGCGATCAGATACCGCAGCCCGGCGTCGAGTGCCTCACGGGCGAGCACCGCGCCGTCGTCGATGGTGCGGGTCTGCACGACGTCGAACTCCAGGCCGCCCTCCGTCAAGGCGGCGGTCAGCTCGGGCAGGACTCCGCGGACGTTGCCGTTGCCGGCGCGCGGGTTGACTATCAGCCGCGCCGGCCCAGGACCGCCGGCCAGTGGCGCCACCGGCCGGTCGGCGGCGGTGGGCTCGTCGGTCCGGGTCATGCTGGCAGGATGGCAGGTCGCGACGCCGCGCGCATCTCCGCCTGTGGGGCTCAGGCGCCGGTGGTGACCGCCGACGGCGCGCGAGACCGCTTCACGCTGCCGCCACGACTCCACGCCACAGCTGGTCGGCGACCCGCCGCGCGCGCGTGCCGAGGGGAGCGTCGGCATACGCCACGCCGAGCTGGCGGCACAGGTCGACGATCTGCCGAACGCCGCGCACGAGATCGCCCCCGGTCAGCGCCGTGCCGGTGAGCACGTCGTCCAGGTCGTCGCCCTGCGCCCACTGCCAGACCTGGGCGGCGAGGCCGGCATCGGGTGCGCGGGTCGGGTCGAGGCCCGCGGACCGCTCCCGGTCTGCGAGCTGCTCCCAGACCTGCCCGACGCGGCCCACCCGCACCTCGACGGTCGGGGACGGGTACCAGACCGGCGGCGCGTCCCGTGCGCGCGTCTCGTGGGTGAACACGCTGATCACGGCGGCGAGGTCCGGCCCGTCGAGATCGTCGAGCATGCCCGACCGCACGCACTCCGCCAGCAGCAGGTCGGCGTCGGCATACAGCTTGGCCAGGCGCAGGCCGTCCGGGGTGGGGCGCGGCGAGCTCGGCGCACCCTCGAGGTACCCGAGCTCGGTCAGGACCGAGACGATCCGCCGCAGCTCGCGTGCCAGCGACCCCGTCCTGCGGTCGACGTCGTGCTGCAGCGCACGGGTGGCGCGGTCCAGCTCGTCGTAGCGTGAGGCCCAGCGTTCGATCTCGGCACGTCCGTCGTCCGCGTGGACCGGATGGTCGCGAACAGCGGCCTGCAGCTGCTCGATCCGCGCGGCACGTGCAGCCTCGGCGGTCGTGTGGTCGGCATCACCGGGAGTCGGCGGCGCGGTGCCGGCCAGCGCCTCGGCCACCGAGCGCCGGTACGACGACTGACGGGGACCTCCCGAGGGTGGCAGGTCGATCCGGCCGACGACGACAGGCGGGCGTTGGTAGTGCTGCGGGTGCAGCCTGATGAGCCGCCTGTCGTCGGTCACGACCTGCGCCCGTGCGCTGCCCGCCGTCCCCACGACCGCACCCACGCCGTCGTCGGCGAGGGTGACGACGTCGCCCTCGGCCAGTCCCTCGAGCACGTCGAGCACCGCGCGCCGACGCTCCTGGCGGCGCTGCTTCGCACCTGACCGCTCCAGGTCACGCAGCTCTCTGCGCAGGGCGAGGTACTCGTCGACGTCGCCGCTGTCGGAGACCAGGTGCTCGGCATAGCCGGCGAGGGCTTCACGGTTCTCGGCGATCTTCTCGGTGGACCGCGCGACAGCCGCCGTCGCCTGGTACTGAGCGAAGGACTGCGCGAGCAGCGCTTCGGACTCGTCGAGCGTGCGGCGGCGCAGCAGGTTGACGGCCATGTTGTAGGTCGGCGTGAAGCTGGAGCGCAGCGGCTCGACACGCTGGCCGACCAGCGCGGCCACCGCCGGGAACTGGATCTGGCGCTGGTAGCTGACCACGACGTGGCCGATGATGTCCAGCCCGCGCCGTCCCGCCCTCCCCGTCAGCTGCGCGAACTGGCCCGGCGTCAGCAGCTCGTGCTGCTGGCCGTCCCACTTCTCGAGCTGCTCGATCGCGACGGTCCGCGCCGGCATGTTGATGCCGAGCGCGAGGGTCTCGGTCGCGAAGCACACCTTGACCAGGCCGCGCACGAACAGCGCCTCGACCAGTTCCTTGAGCACGGGCACCATCCCGGCGTGGTGGCAGGCGATACCATGCTCAAGGGCGTCCGACAGCCAGTCGAAGCCCAGCGCCTGCAGATCACGGGCGTCGGTCTCGGCGGTCAGCTCGGCACTGAGCCTGCGGACCTCCGCGCGCTCCTCGTCGGTCGTCAGCCGGACGCCGTCCCCGACGAGGTGGCCGACCGCCTGGTCACACCCGGCCCGGCTGAAGACGAACACGATCGCAGGCAGCCAGTCGCGCCGGGCGAGCTGCTCGACCAGCTCGCTGCGCCGTGGCGGCCGGAGGCGCACACCGGCGTACCCCCCTCGCCGGCCACGCGCCCGGCGCTGCCGCGCCGCCTGCCGTTCCAGCATGACCACGTCCGGGTTGGGCACACCGACGCCCGCCCGGCGCCCCACCGAGCGCGTTTCCGTGGACCGTCCGCGCCCACCCCTGAACATCGGGTGCAGGTCGCGGCCGATCGCATAGTGGTGGTCCAGGGGCACCGGCCGCTGCTCCGAGATCACGACCTCACACTGCAGCCGCACGTCGCTCAACCACGCACCGAACTCCTCGGCGTTGGACACCGTCCCCGACAGGCACGCCAGCTGGACGGCGGCAGGCAGCTGGATGATGACCTCCTCCCACACCGCGCCGCGCTCGCGATCGGCCAGGTAGTGCACCTCGTCGAGGACCACAGACCGCAGCCCACCGAGCGTGGCCGACTGCTCGTAGAGCATGTTGCGCAGCACCTCGGTCGTCATCACCACGATCGGCGCCTCGCCGTTGATGCTGCGATCGCCCGTCAGCAGGCCGACACGAGCGGCGCCGTACCGCGCGGACAGGTCGGCGTACTTCTGGTTCGACAGCGCCTTGATCGGCGTCGTGTAGAAGCACTTGCCGCCGTCGCGGAGCGCCGACCACGTCGCGAACTCGCCGATTACGGTCTTGCCCGACCCGGTCGGGGCGGCCACCAGGACGGACCGGCCCGCCTCGAGCGCTTCGATGCCGGCGACCTGGAAGTCGTCGAACGCAAAGCCGTAGGCCGCGGCGAACCCGGCGGGCACTGCTGTCATCGCGGGCTATGCCGCCTGCGAGCGCCGGCGTTCGACCATGCGCGCGAAGACGATGTTGCACTCGAAGAACAGCACGAGCGGCAGCGCCATGACGAGCATCGTGAATGGGTCCTGCGTGGGCGTGATGATCGCGGCCAGGACGAAGGCGCCGAAGACCGCGTGCCGACGGTAGCGACGCAGGGTCGAGGCCGTCACGGCACCGGCCAGCGTCAACATGGCGACGACCAGCGGCGCGAGGAACGACAGTCCGAAGCCGAGCATCGTCTTGAGCAGGAATGTGATGTACTCGTCGGCGTCGAACAGAGACACGACGTTGTCGCCGGCGAACCCGACGAGAAACTGCAGGCCCCGCGGGATGATGAGGTAGGCGAAGACACCCCCCGCTGCGAACAGCGTGAAGGTGAGCACGACGAACGGCAGCGCGTAGCGGCGTTCGTTCACGTGCAGGCCGGGCGTGATGAATCGCCACAGCTGGTAGGCGACGGGCGGCGCGGCGAGGACCACCGCGAGTACCGCTGCCGCCTTGATCGTCACAAAGAACTCGCCGAGGGGGCTGGTCACGATCAGCGCGCACTCGTCGGCGTCGAAGACCTGCGACCCGGCACGCAGGGAGGCGGGCAGGTCGCAGTAGGGACCGATGAGGACCTCGAACAGCAGGTTGCGGAACGCGAACCCCACCACGAAGGCCAGCAGGATGGCCAGCGCCGCCTTGAACAGGCGGGACCGCAGCTCCTCCAGGTGCTCGACGAGCGTCATCTGCCCGTCGAAGCCGTCGTCCGGCGCGCTCGCGCCGGAGCGTGGTGCGATCCGCGTCACGGCATCTGTGTCTGCAGGGTGCGTCTAGGTCTGGTCGCGAGCGGTTGAGCCATCCTCGGTCGTGACGTGCTCCTCGTCCTCACTGGCCTCGTCGATGCCGCGCTTGAAGTTCTTGATGCCCTTGCCGACGGAGCTGCCCAGCTCCGGCAGCTTCTTCGCGCCGAACAGCAAAACGAAGATCAGGAGCACGATGATCAGCTCTGGTCCGCCAAGGTTCGGCATCTCCAGCCCCTTCAATCGGTTTCTGGCGCGCGTCTCGCGCGCCTCATGCAGTGTAGCCGTCGTCCCCCGTGGACCCTGGCTTTGCGCTCGACCGCCGCTGCGCTGTCAGGTCGGCCACGCTCGCCTGCAGTTGCGCCAGCTCGAGGCTGGCCACCTGCCCCGCCTCGTTGAGCTCGTCTAGCACAGGCTGCAGCCACCGTTGCGTGTTGTCGACGGCCAGGCGCAGGTCACCGACGGCGGTGAGCAGCCGTAGGACGCCGACGACCACGGCCGCCAGGAGCATGATGGCCACGGCCACCACCAGGACGACGATCGCACCCATCAGCGTGCTGGCCCCGGCAGTCCACGGCCGGCGTCGAGGAAGCGCAGCAGCTCGACCGGGATCGGCAGCACAAGGGTGGAGTTCTGCTCGGACGCGATCTCGCTCATCGTCGACAGCAGGCGCAGCTGCATCGCCGCGGGATGTGCCTCGAGGTCGCGGGCGGCCTCGCTGAGCGTCAGCGCGGCCTCCTTCTCGCCCTGCGCGTTGATGACCTTCGCGCGGCGCTCGCGTTCGGCCTCCGCCTGACGGGCCATCGCTCGGCGCATGTTGGGATCGAGCTCGACGTCCTTCACCTCGACGCTGGTGACCTTGACACCCCAGGGGTTGGTCTCCTCGTCGATCACGCTCTGCAGCCGGCTGTTGATCTCGTCCCGGTTGATGAGCAGCTCGTCGAGGTCGGCCTGGCCGATGATGCTGCGCAACGTGGTCTGGGCGATCTGGGAGGTGGCGAACCTGTAGTCCTGTACGTCGACGATAGCCTTGACGGGTTCGACGACCCGGTAGTAGGCGACGGCGTTTACCTGCACGGTCACGTTGTCGCGGGTGATGATGTCCTGCGGTTCGATGTCCTCGGTGATGACCTGCATGTTGACCCTCGTCATCTGCTCGACCAGCGGGATCACGAAGAACAGGCCCGGTCCCCGCGCGCCGACCACGCGCCCCAACCGGAAGATCACGCCGCGCTCGTACTCCGGGATGATCTTCATGCCGTTGACGAGGATGACGGCGGCGACCACGAGCACGAACAGCAGCAGGAAGGTCCACGTGCTCATCGGCGCCGCCAGTCGTCGTCGGTCGGTTCGACGAGCAGTGTAAGGCCGTGGCGATCAAGAATTCGTACCAGCATCCCCTTCTCCAACGGGGGTTCGTCGGTCCGCACGTGCCACCGTTCGCCGTTGACCATCGCCTGACCCTGGTCGCCGTTGGCCACGACCACCTCGACCACCTCGTCGAGCATCTGCTCGTCGTCGAGTCGGTACGGCATGGCCTGGGCGTTGCGCGCCGCGACGGCCAGCGCCGTGCTCGCGATGAGGATCGCGCCGGCGACGCCTATCAGCACGGGCTGAGAGATCGCCAGTCCGGAGGCGTCGTCGAAGAGGAACAGGCCGGCAATGACGAGGGCGACCGACCCGCCGGCTGCCATCACGCCGGTGCCGGGCACGAACAGCTCCCCGATGAACAGTGCGGCTGCCAGGAGCAGCAGCAGCAGCCCGACCGCCGTCGTCGGCAACAGCGACAGCGAGAACCCGGCGAGCAGGAGAAGGATGACACCGGTGATGCCCCCGGCCCCGATCCCCGGGTTCGCGAACTCGATGAGAAGCGCGAGGGTGCCGAGCGCCAGCAGCACGAACGTCAGGTTCGGATCGACAACACGCTCGAGCAGTGAGCTGGTGAAGCCTCGTTCCAGCTCCTCGATCGGTGCGCCCGCGAGCGCGAGCGTCTCCCTGCTGCCGTCACCGAGCACGACCGAGGTGCCGTCAACCTGCGCCAGCAGCGTCAGGCGGTTGGGTGCGACGAGGTCGATCACGCCAAGTTCGAACGCCTCGGTGGCCGTGATCGACTCGCCGGCCACGACGCTGCGTCGCGCGAAGCCGACGTCACGTCCGCGCGCTTCGGCGACGGCCTCGGCGTAGGACGCCGTGTCGTTGACAATCTTGTCGCCCACCGCTCCCCCGTCGATCGTTACCGGGGTCGCCGCGCCGATCGTCGTCGTGGGCGCCATCGCCGCGACGTTGCCGCTCAGCACGATCAGCGTGCCCGCTGACGCCGCGCGCGCCCCGTTCGGTGTGACGTAGGTCAGGATCGGCACCTGCGCGTTGAGGAAGCGCTGGACGACCTCGCGCATCGACGTGACCAGGCCGCCGGGCGTGTCGACCTCGACCAGCAGTGCGGCGGCATCGCGTTCCTCGGCCTCGTCCGCGGCGGCGATCAGCACGTTTGCCGTCACAGGCGACAGCGCACCGGCCAGGCGTGTTACGAGCACGGGCGGCTGCGAGGTCGGCACCGACGCCCCGGCGGGGACGAGGGCGAGGGCGAGGAGCGGCAACACGATGCAGCACAGGCCGAGTGCCCACCGCCGGCCGTCCATCGCCTACCGCTTCATCTGCCTGGTCCATGTCGGGCGGTCGGTCACCGCACCGGTGGATCACACGTCGCATCCACGGGCTCCACGGTATCCCGGAACGCGCCTCGACGGCGTCACCTGCGGTAGCACTCGACCCTCAGCAGCTCGACCACCGCGGTGGAGCCATCCGTCGTCCCGCAACAGGTCGTGGAAGTCGAGCAGATCGTCGTAGGTGAGGGGGTGCTGCGGACCACGGATCTCCTTCGATCGACGTGAGCTCCACCTCGTCGGGTCTCAGGCCGACCTCCCGCAGGTCGAGCACGGCGGGGATGGTGGTCATCGCCTCTCCAGTTCTTGGTCGTGGACGCGGTGCCGCAGGGGTGTCGGCGGCTGATGAGTCCAACGAACTGCCCGCACACGCCTTCAGAGTCCGCCGACAAGCTGTCCCCGCTCGTTGGAACGCAGCGAGCTCGGGGGCTGCGTCACGACGTGGGGTCCGCCCACCCCGATCAGTCACATTGGTGGAACTTGCCAGCTGTCCGAACGCCGACATGCGTCTAGGCTTCACTGGGAACGGGGGGTTGACGTCTATGCTGCAGGCGGACAGATCGACGAACGTGACATGAGTCAGACCGCTCCATCCGATCGCGACACCGCAGCGTCCGGCGACACCGACCGGGCTGGCGAAGCGAGTGCAGAATCGAGCGGGACACCGTGGAAGCAGGCCGTCGCCGCGGTCACGTCGACCGTCGCCGACGCCGCCGTGGACGCTGTGACGATCGTTGGCGACGCGGCCCGCATACTGACGTCACGGTCGGGTGAGGCCGACGCGAAGGCGCCGACCTCGCGGACCCGGCTACGTCCGTCGTCGAACCGGGGCGGCACGGACGCCACCTCCCCGTCCGGCAACGGACGTAGCCGACGGACGCGGGAGCAGCCGACCAGGCCGTCCGACCAGCGGCGCGTGCGCAGGCGAACCACCACCGCGTCGCCGACGTCGACGGCGGTCGGCTCGCGCACGCGCGCGAACAGCGCAGCCTCCGCCGGCACGGCGTCCGTGGCGGCCTCCGATGCATCGGCGCACGCCCGCACGCCGGTCGACGACGGCGGGACGTCGCCTACGGACCGCGCCGACGGCGACCGGACCACCACGCCCGACACCCCACCGCCCACGGACCGCGCCGACGGCGACCGGACCACCACGCCCGACACCCCACCGCCCACGGACCGTGCCGACGGCGACCGGACCACCACGCCCGACACCGCGACGTCTCACGGTGCCGCTGCACCCGGCACGACCGGCCCAGCGACAGGCACGGCGACCCGGAGCCGTCGGCCGGTCCCCACCGTCGACGACCGCGGTGCGGCACCCGCAGCTGCGGCCACCGCGCTCGGGCAGCCGCTGCGCCGGACCGGCACGCCGGGTCGACAGACCCGCACGGCGGCATGGCTGCCCCCACTGCGCCACCGTCGGGAGACCGACCGCCCCTGGCTGGTGCGTGCTGGGATGTTCGCCGTCGTCAGCGTCGCGGGTCTGGCCGCGATCGTCGTGGCGGCCGTCGCCCTTGTGCCCAGGGCGATCGCGTACGCGTCGGAGTCCGCCGACGCCGAGCTGATCGTGCCGGGCGATGCGGCGTTCGACCCGCTCGCCCAACGCACGCGCGTGCTCTACGCCGACGGCAGCCTGCTTGCGATCCTCCACGGCGAGGAGGACCGCACCCGTGTGAGCCTGGACAAGATGCCCGACCACGCCTGGCAGGCCGTCGTCGCCGCCGAGGACAGGAAGTTCTTCGAGCACGGCGGCTACGATCCCGCAGGCATCGGGCGCGCGCTGTTCGCCAACATGCAGGCGGGCAGCGTGTCCCAGGGTGGCTCCACCATCTCCCAACAGGTCGCTCGGCTGAACTTCAAGGAGGTCGGGCTCGACCGCTCGATCGAGCGCAAGCTCAAGGAGGTCGCCTACGCGGTCGCGCTCGAGAAGCGGTTCACCAAGGAGGAGATCCTCGACCGCTACGTCAACCAGGTGTACTTCGGCTCCGGGGCGTACGGGCTGCAGGCGGCCTCGGAGGAGTTCTTCGACACCAACGTCGTCAACATCACGCCTGACCAGGCCGCGCTGCTCGCGGGCCTGATCAGCTCGCCCAGCGCATACGACCCCCGTGACAATCGGGAGCGCGCGCGTCAGCAGCGCGACCACGTGCTCAACAGCATGGTCGAGGCAGGCTACCTCACGCCTGAGCAGGGCGAGAAGCACAAGGCCAAGAAGCTCGAGGTCGCGCCACCTCCGGAGGGCACCAACAAGCAGCCCTCGATCATCGAAGAGGTCATCCGCGACGTGAAGGCCAACCCCGTGTTCGGTGCCACCGTGCAGGAGCGCGAGGACAACCTGTTCAACGGCGGGCTGCGCATCGAGACGACGATCCGTCCGCGCCTGCAGAAGCTGGCGGAGCGCACCGTTGTCAGCCGCTTCGGTAAGTCCGGCAAGGGTGTGACGGCAGCGATCGCCGCGGTCGATCCCAGGACGGGGGCCATTAAGGCGGCCGCCTCGGCCAAGCGCCTCAACAAGCAGAACTTCAACGTGGCGATGCGCGGACGCCGCCAGCCAGGAAGTGCCTTCAAGCCCTTCGTCATGGCCGAGGCGCTCCGCCAGGGCTTCTCGCCGAACACGACACTGGAGGCCAACAGCCCGATGGTCTTCCCCCAGCGGTACGGACCGGCGTGGTCGGTCTCGAACTACGGTGGCGCGTCGTACGGCACCCTGGACATGGCCGCCGCGACCAAGAGCTCGGTCAACACCTACTTCGCCCAGCTCATCGAGCTGGTCGGCGTCGAGCGCGCCGTCGCCATGGCCGAGAAGCTCGGGCTCTCCCGCGAGGGCATCGGTGAGGAGGGCTTCTACGGCCCCGCGATCGTGCTCGGCGGTATGAACAAGGGCGCGACGCCGCTCGAGATGGCGTCGGCCTACGGTACGTTCGCCAACAACGGCGTCCACGTCGAGCCGTTCCTGATCAAGCAGGTCAAGCGCGGCAAGGAGGTTGTGTTCACGCAGGAGAGCCGTAAGAAGCAGGTGCTCCAGCCGGACGTGAACGCCGCGGCGCTGCGCATGCTGGAGGGCCCACCAAGCTCCGGCGGGACGGCTCCCATCGCCGACCTGCCGTCGTGGCCCGTCGCCGGCAAGACCGGCACCACCCAGTTGGCGACCGACGCCTGGTTCGTCGGCACAACGCCGGTGCTGTCGACCGCGGTGTGGGTCGGCTACAAGGACAGCCAGATCCGGATGTACGGCGCGACCGGTGGAGGGATGGCCGCACCCGTGTGGCGGCAGTACATGGATGCCGCACTGGCCAACCGCCAGCCCATGGACTTCCCCTCGGTGGACGAGGCGGAGTTCGTCGGCAGGACCGCCAACGTGCCGAACGTGATCGGACTCAGTGAGCAGAATGCACTGTCGAAGCTAGCGAAGAAGAAGCTGATCGGCCGCGCGCAGTACCAGGCGTCAGCGGCACCCGTCGGTTCGGTGTTGTGGGTCAGCCCGAGTGACACTGCGCAGGTCGGCACGACCGTCTACGTCGGCGTGTCGACCGGCGAGCCACCACCCCCACCGGAACCCGAGCCGGTGCCGCAGGAGAACAATCCGCAGCGCAAGAATCGTGACAAGCCGAACAACTCGGGCAACGGTGGCGGGGGTGGGCGCAACACCAACGCCTAGGCCGGCGGCGTCCGTCCGCTGTCGGTTGTCACATGCTGGCGATCAGCTTCGCGACACGGTCGTCGTCGGAGCGGAACGGGTCCTTGCACAGCACCGTCCGCTGGGCTTGGTCGTTCAGCTTCAGGTGGACCCAGTCGACCGTGAAGTCACGGCGCTTGCGCTTGGCCTGACGGATGAACTCGCCCCGCAATTTGGCTCGCGTCGTCTGTGGCGGCGTCCGCATCGCCGTCCTGATCTCGTCATCGTCGACGAGCCTGTCGACCTTGCTGCGTCGCTGCAGGAGGTAGTACAGCCCGCGGCCACGGTTGACGTCGTGGTACTGCAGGTCCAGCATCGCGACCCGCGGGTGTGACAACGGCAGGTCGTGACGACGGCGGTAGTCCTCTACGATGTGGTACTTGGCGACCCAGTCGCATTCACGGCTGAGCTTTAGCGGGTCGGTCTCGAGCGTGTCGAGCACCCGTGACCATTCCGCCACGACGCGGTCTGTGACCGGATCGCTCCCGCTGTGCTGCAGGAACCGCATGACCCGTTCCAGGTAGGCGCGCTGGATCTCCAGGGCGCTGAGCTCGCGCCCACCCTCGAGGCGGACGCGTCGGCGGCACGTCATGTCGTGACTGATCTCGCGGATCGCACGGATCGGGTTGTCCAGCGTGAGGTCCCGCATGACGGTGCCGGCCTCGATCATCCGCAGCACCAGGTCGGCGGTCGCGAGCTTGAGCCAGGTCGCGTACTCGCTCATGTTCGAGTCGCCGACGATGACGTGCAGGCGGCGGTACCGCTCGGCGTCCGCGTGCGGCTCGTCGCGACTGTTGATGATCGGACGGCTGCGCGTGGTCGCCGAGCTCAGGCCCTCCCAGATGTGCTCGGCCCGCTGTGCGATCGAGTACAGCGCGCCACGTGGCGTCTGGAGCACCTTGCCGGCGCCGGCATAGATCTGTCGGGACACCAGGAACGGGATCAGGGTGTCGGCGAGTTTCTGGAACTCGCCGACGCGGCTCACCAGGTAGTTCTCGTGGCTGCCGTAGGAGTTGCCGGCCGAGTCGGTGTTGTTCTTGAACAGGAAGATGGTCCCGGCGATGCCCTCCTCGTGGAGGCGCTGCTCGGCCTGTTCGACGAGCGACTCGAGGATCCGCTCCCCCGCCTTGTCGTGGGCGACCACCCCGGTGACGGTGTCGCACTCGGGCGTCGCGTACTCGGGGTGCGAGCCGACGTCGAGGTACAGCCGGGCACCGTTCTCGAGGAACACGTTCGACGAGCGACCCCAGCTGACGACGCGCCTGAACAGGTAGCGCGCGACCTCGTCGGGCGACAGGCGCCGCTGTCCTCGGAACGTGCAGGTGACCCCGTACTCCACTTCGATGCCGAAGATACGCCGATCCACGTTGCCCCTGTCGTCCGGCCTGCCCCTGTCGTCGGCAGGTGCCCGACGTGTGGGCACCTGCGGCATCAGCGACGGCGTCTGCAAGCGCCCAGTCTACGCGTCGTGACCCTGGCGTCGACGGTGTCGCAGAGGCGACCGGCGGGGTCAGACCGCCGCCGTGCCACATTTGCGGATGCCCACCGTACGCCGCACCAAGCGCCACCCTCGGTCGAAGCGGCTCCGTCGGGTCAGGTCAGGGCGGCAGCGACCTCGTCGACCGTCATGCGAAAGAACTTCCGCCGCCCACGGGTGCGATCGAGCCCCGCGACCTCGAGGCGGTCGGCGCTGATCTCCCGCTCCTCGACCGAGCTCAACGCCGCGTGCGCCGTGCGCAGCGCGGTCGCCCGGTCGGCGCCGTCCTCGAACCGCTCCGACAGCGCGGTCGAGATGGCGTCGGCCTGGCCACCAATGGCGACGAAGCCCTCTTCAACGCTGATCGATCCGTCGTAGAGGATGTGGAACAGATCGACCTCGGCGGGCAGCAGTTCGGCGACCAGCAGCTCGACCTCGAACGGCTTGGCGCTCTCGCTGAAGGCTGTCCCCAGTGCATTGGCGTAGGCGTTGGCCATGGACCGGCCAGTCACGTCCTGCCGCGCGTACTGGTAGCCGAGCACGTCGGCGAGCCGGATGCCCTGACGACGCAGCGACTCGAACTCGTTGTAGCGGCCGACCGCCGCGAACGCGAGGCGATCGTAGAGCTCGCTGACCTTGTACAGCGACGACGACGGGTTCTCGGCGACGAACAGCACGCCCTGGTCGTACACGACGCCGGTGACGGCGCGGCCGCGGGCGATCCCCTTCCGGGCGAAGTCCGCCCGGTCCTTCATCTGCTGCTCGGGTGAGACGTACGGGAACATCGTTACCTCTCACCCTTCCTCGTCGACCGGCGACATGCGCCGCTCGGCGATGATCTGCCGGACGCGTGCGGCCACGGTCTCGTCGTTGAGCTCGCGGTACCCGTCACCGTCGATCTGCGCCACGAGCGGGTAGATGCCCCGCACGACGTCGGGCCCGCCGGTCGCAGCGTCCTCGTCAGCGGCGTCCCACAGCGCCTCGATCGCGATGTCGAGCGCCCGTTCGGGCGACAGACCCGCTTCGTAGCGCGCCTTCAGCGACCCACGTGCGTCGCGACCGCCCGACCCGGTGGTGGCGAATCGCCGCTCCTCGTAGCGGCCACCGACGACGTCGTACTCGTAGATGCGCGGGACCTCCTGGGACACTTCGAACCCGGCGAACAGCGGCACGACGACCAGGCCCTGCATGGCCATCGGCAGGTTCCCCCGGATCAGCTGCGCCAGCTTGTTCGCCTTGCCCTCCAGCGACAGCGGTGCGCCCTCGACCTTCTCGTAGTGCTCGAGCTCGGTCGCCAGGATCTTGGCGAGCTCCATCGCCGGGCCCGCCGAGCCGGAGATGCCGACCGCCGACCAGTCGTCGGCAGGGAACACCTTGCGCATGTCCCGCTTCGAGATGATGTTGCCGGCCGTCGCGCGGCGGTCGCCGGCGATGATCACGCCACCGCTGTAGGTCAGCGCGACGATCGTTGTGCCGTCGACATGGTCGGGCACCGGCGGCTGAACACCACCACCACCACCACCACCGGTGCTGAAGAGCTCCGGGGCGACGCGACGCAACGTGCTGGTGAAGCTGATGGCAGAGGGATCGAACGGGGTGCTGTCGGGCGGCAGGGTCATCGGCTCGATTCCATCCGGGATCCCAGGTCAGGTCGTGCACGTCGCGTACGCGCGACGGTGCATGGTGGGGGTGACGATGCCGCGCCCGATCGGGCGACGGCTCACTGACCGCCCTTCTGCACGTAGTTGCGCACGAACTCCTCGGCGTTCTCCTCGAGCACCTCGTCGATCTCGTCGAGCAGCTCGTCGACGTCGGAGGTGTCGACCTCCTCGGCGACGTGCTCCTCAGTAGTGACCTCTTCGGTCTCCTCGGCGCTCCGCTGGCCTCGGACCTGTCCACCGTCACTCATGGATGGCACCTCACGCGCGGGGGTTCGTTGCAGCGAGTCTAGCCCTGGTGCGTGCCGGTCGGAACGATCGATCCCGGTGTCCGCGCAACCCCGGCTCAGCCCTGGAGCGCCTCGATGAGCTGCGCGGCGGTGTCACAGCGCGCGATCAGGTCTTCGGTCATGGCCCTGTTGCCCCTGCCGGGATCCATCATCGGCACCCGCTGCAACGTGTCCCTGCCGACGTCGAAGATGATTGCGTCCCAGCCGGCGGCCGTGACCGACGACCGGAACTTGTCCAGGCAACGGCCGCGAAACCACGCGCGCGTGTCCTCGGGCGGCATGGTCATCGCGCGGCGCACCTCGTCCTCGGAGACCAGCAGCTCGCACCGCCCCTTCGCCAGAAGATGGTTGTACAGACCCTTGTCGCGGCGGACGTCGTGGTACTGCACGTCGATCAGCTGCAGGCGGGGGTGATCCCACGACAGCCCGTCACGGTCGGCGTAGCGCCGCAGCAGCTGGTGCTTGGTCACCCAGTCGACAACGCCGTCGAGCTGCATCGGGTCGTCCTCGAGCGCTGTCAGCACCCGCTCCCACGTGGCGAGCACGTCGCCGGTCCAGTCGGGGGTCTCGCGTGTCTCGTGGTACTTGCGCGCGTGCTCGAGGTAGTACCACTGCAGCTCCACGCCCGAGATGCGACGACCGTCCTTCAGCCCGACCGTCCGCGTGCACGTCAGGTCGTGTGACAGCTCGTGCAGCGCGGCGACCGGCTTGGCCAGCGTGGGCGGGTCCGAGAGGAACCCGTCCTCGATCATCGACAGCACGATCGCGCACGAGCCGAGCTTGAGGTAGGTGCAGACCTCGCTCATGTTGGCGTCGCCGATGATCACGTGGAGCCGGCGGAACCGCTCGGGGTCGGCGTGCGGCTCGTCGCGGGTGTTGACGATCGGGCGCTTGAGCGTGGTTTCCAGTCCGACCTCGACCTCGAAGAAGTCCGCACGCTGGGTGATCTGGTACGGCACGTCGTCGAGGCCGAACTCGTTGCCGATGCGGCCGGCGCCGACCATCAGCTGCCGGCTGACGAAGAACGGGACGATCTGGCGTACCAGCGCGCCGAACGGCACGTGCCGGTCGACGATGTAGTTCTCGTGCATGCCGTAGGCTGCGCCCTTGCCGTCGGTGTTGTTCTTGGTGATGACGATGCGCGAAGAGCCGTGGCCCTCGGCCAAGAGCGGCTCGGCGCGGCGGGCCGCCTCCTCGAGGACCCGCTCCCCCGCCTTGTCCCAGATCACCACGTCACGGGGGTTCGAGCACTCGGGCGACGAGTACTCCGGGTGGGCGTGGTCGACGTAGAAGCGCGCGCCGTTGGTCAGGATCGAGTTCGCCAGGCCGATGTCGTCGCTGGGTGGTGCGTCGGGGGTGCCGGGCTGAGTGAAGCCACGCGCGTCTCGCAGCGGGTTCTCCTCCTCGTAGTCCCAGCGTGCGCGCGGGTGGCCGTCGGCGGTGTAGGCGTTGACGACCATCGACGAGGCCAGCACCGGGTTGAACTCGGGACGTCCGACCACGGTGATGCCGTACTCGGTCTCGGTCCCCATGTACCTCGTGAGCGCCATCGGCCGATCCTTCCTGCGCGATCGTGACGACACGACCATCAGCCAGCCTAGGCTCCCACCACCCTGCCCGCGTCGCACTGCCCTCCTTACACCACCCGACGTTCGCTATACCACCTTCTCTCGCGAACGTCGGGGTGGTGGCGATTCTTCGGCCTGTGCTCGAAGTTCGCGGAGACCCCAGACGTTCGCATCTCCACCTTCGCCGGGGTCTCGACGGCGTAGGCGACGGCGGCCGCCGGGATCCCGACGGCCGCCGTGGTGATGGAGTCTGCTAGAGGTACTGGCCGGTGTTGATGCTCTCGATGGCCTTGCTCATGCCCTCGTCCTCCTCGGACACCAGCGTGCGCACGTAGACGATGCGCTCGCCCTTCTTGCCCGAGATCCGCGCCCAGTCGTCGGGGTTGGTGGTGTTGGGCAGGTCCTCGTTCTCCTTGAACTCGTCGCGGATGGCGTTGAGCAGGTCCTCCTCACGGAGGCCCTTCTGCCCCTCGTCGAGGAACCGGTTGATGGCCATCTTCTTGGCGCGGGCAACGACGTTCTCGATCATCGCGCCCGAGTTGAAGTCCTTGAAGTACAGGACCTCCTTGTCGCCGTTGGCGTAGGTGACCTCGAGGAACTGGTTCATCTGGTCGACGGCGTACATGCGCCGACACGTCTCGCTGACCAGCCATGCGACGGCCTCGAGCTCACCGTCGAACTGCTTGACCAGGTCGGGGTGCAGCGGCAGGCCCGCATGCAGGTAGATCGGGAAGATCTCGCGCGCCGCGGTCTCGTCGGGACGATCGATCTTGATCTTCACGTCCAGGCGACCAGGCCGCAA
>DATHVN010000030.1 GCA_035461305.1 Euzebyales bacterium
CCGTCCCGGACCAGTTGTCCCACCCACGGATCAGCAGGACTGGTCACCGACGCGGCGAGGCCTGCGGCCAGATACAGCCAGCCGATCGGGTTGGCCGGCCGCCGCAGCGCCAGAATCAGTCCGACAGTGGCAAAGCCGAGCAAGAACGCCAGAGCGTCGGCCGCGCCCCGGACCAGCACATCGAAGGCGAGCGGCTCGACCACCGCCACGGCGACCGCCAGGCCCGCGGCCCGGCAGCCGAACGTGGCCAGCCACAACGCCCAGGCTGGACCGGCCGTCGGCGCGGACTGCGGCTGCAACGATCCGCCCTCGACCCTCGACCCGATCGACGTCATGGCACGAGGATCGCCGGCCAGCAGTACGGAAACGTTACGCGACGGTCCTGCGGGCCTGTCCGCGAGCCGGTTCCTGGCTCACCCCCAGTCCGCACCCGCGCGGTGGGTCAACCTCTCACCGCGTCGCGATCCGCTACGGTGACTACAGGACCCTCGCCTCGAAACCCGCGCGGCCCCTGCTCTGGAGTGTCTGCAGTCGTCGGGGTACCCCCCGCACTCCTACGGTGGGCGCCGGCTAGGTGTTGCGTCGGTCGTTCAGTCGTCGATGGGCAGGTGGCGCAGCCGTATGCGGTCGGTCTCGACGACCGCGACGGCGCCCGCCGACAGATCATCCTTCACGATCGAGAGCACATGGAGGATGGCGTCGACGCGTTCGTCGATGCTGTCGCCAACAACGCGGAGCAGCATCACGCTGGGTCCCGCCGCGCCGGATGGTGCGAGGATCGTGTCGAAGTCGGTGTCTGTCGTGACCAGCACGCGCTGTTCGTTCGCGGCGTGGGCGGGGACGTAGTCGGCGGTTGCGCCCTGCATCCCGATCACGCGGACGTGCGTCGCGTCACGGCCGGCTGTGACCAGCCGATCGGCGACCTGGTCTTGAAGGCTTCGTCGATCAGGAACCTCACGCGGTGAGGTCGAGCGGGATCGTGCGCTCATCCACCCGTGCAGCGGCGAATCGCAGCGCCTCGCGGATGTCGTCCTCGATCAGCTGGCGGGCAGTCGTCGAGGAGCGTCGCGAGAGGCGTGCCGTTGGCGACCATGCGCAGGAGCATCGCGACCGGAATGCGGGTGCCACGAGGGCGTCCCGGCGGCACTCCGACCTCGCTCTCACCCGCAGCCGCGGCACCGACCAGCCGCGTCGACGTCTCGACCTCGAGCTCGCCGTAGGCCTCGCGCACCGTGAGCACCCGCACGCCCGCGCGCCGCCCTGCGGTGACGTGGGACAATGGCGCGATGGGTGTCCACCTCGATACGCAACGTCTGGTACTACGCCACTTCACGGCGGCCGACGTTGATGACTTGGTCGAGCTGGATGGCGACGCCGAGGTCATGCACTTCGTCACTGGTGGTCTACCGACCCCGCGCGAAGAGATCGAGTACGTCATTCTGCCGGAGTGGCTCGCCTACTACGCGGAGTCGTCGCATCTTGGGTTCTGGGCGGCCGAAGAGAAGGCGACGGGGCGGTTCATCGGCTGGTTCCACTTCAGGCCGGGAGAGGGACATGCCGACGACGAGCCGGAGCTCGGGTACCGGCTGGTCCGGTCGGCGTGGGCCAAGGGGTACGCGACGGAGGGTTGCCGTGCGCTGATCGACGACGGGTTCGCCGAGCGCGGCGTCCGGCGGGTCCTGGCCGAGACCATGGTCGTGCACACGGCATCGCGGCGTGTGCTCGAGAAGTGCGGGCTGCGACAGGTCCGGGTCTTTCACGCCGACTGGCCGTATCGGATTCCGGGCGACGAGCACGGTGACGTCCAGTACGCGCTCGGCCGGGCGGAGTGGGAACGGCGGCGACGAGCCGATCCCCCGAACCATCCGTGATCGCACGGGATCGCGCGCGTGCAGGCGCGATGTTCCTGCTCTGCGCTGCGGGCTGGGCAACGCGCACGCTCGGCGTCCGCGGGAGACTGCCGAGCGTGCCGGCCAGCGAGCAGGAGCGATAGCCGGCCACCACACAGCATTACAGCCACACGGGAGCGCGGGATCCCACGGCAGCGGACCCGCGGATCGCGGTAGCCGCAGCTGTACTCCGGTCTCGGCGCCTCCTGTCTCATCAGGCGGTGGCGGGCACCGATCGCCGTGTTCTCGCCCACACGTTCCGGGCGCAGGGGCGCGACCGCGCTGAGAGGCCTGTCTGCACCTCAAACCCGGGTCCCGCAGTTCTCAGCCCGCAAGGCGGATCATCCAGCGTCGTCAGGTTGAGGGGACGTTGCCACACCTCACCGGCTAGGATCGACAGCACCAGCGCCGACCGAGGGGTGAGGTCCCGCAAACGAAGGCCTGGATCCGGGCGGGGCCCACGGATCCAGGCCAGGTGATGTGGATCGTGCGTGGTCACTGCTCCCGAGCGCGGATGCTCTGGTCGAGCAGCGAGTCGCTGTCGGAACGCAGTGCTGCCGTGTCGCGAGCGCGCACGCTCTGGTCCAGCACGGACTCCGGTGGCTCGGCGGCCACGCCGGAGTCGCGCGCCCGCACGCTCTGGTTGAGTAGCGAGTCCTGCTCGGGAACCGCCACGACGGTGTCGCGGGCGCGGATGCTGCGGTCCAGCAGCGACTCCCGCTGCGCCGCGGTCGCCACGCCCTCGCGGGCGCGGATGCTGCGGTCGAGCACCGAGTCCTGCCGTCCGGCCGGTGCGCCGGGGGCGTGCTCGCGGGCGGTGACGCTCCGGTCATGCAGTGCCAAGTCATCGATCGCCGTCTGGTTGGCCCGGATGTTCATCGCGACCCAGGCGAGGGCCGCGGCGATCACGGCCAACAACACCAGGGACAGCATGGTTGCGGTCACGCGGCGCCCGCTGCGGCCACCGGGTGGCTGCGGCGGAGTGTCTGGAGCGGGCAGCTCACGAGGCTTGACGTCGACGCCGTAGTCGATGTCGAGGCGTTCGGCTTGGTCGGTCTTCATGGTCTTGCTCCTCTCGAACCCTTGGAGTTCGGTCACTTCTGCGATATGGGGTTCGGTATGCGCCCGCGCGGTCTCAGCGGGGTGCCGCGCGGTATCAGCCCGGTATCAGCCCGTGACAGGGACTGAAACCGGACCAACACTGCGCAGCGTGAGCATCGTCGTGCTAGGCCCGGTCAGCGTCGACGGAGTGTCACTTGGCCCCCGCGAGACCGGGTGGTGCTCGCCGTGCTGGCCATGCGGATCAGCGAGGCGGTCAGCCCTGACCGCCTCGCCGATGCGCTGTGGGGGGAGCGGCCGCCGGCGTCGTGGGCCAAGGTCGTGCAGCGCTGCGTGATGCGGCTGCGCAAGGTCCTGGGTGCTCGGGCCATGAAACGCTACCGGATGGCTACCGGCTGGCCGTCCCGGTGGAGGAGGTCGACGCCCACCGTTTCGAGCGTCTCGTCCACCGTGGGGAGGAGTTGCTGGCTCTGAGCGAACCCGATCGCGCCGCCCATACGCTCGATGAGGCTCTCGCGTTGTGGCAGGGGCGCCCCCTGGTCGAGCTCCAGCAGTGGGACCCGGGTCGGATTGAAGCCGAACGCTTGGAGCAGCTGCGTCTGGACGCTCAGGAGGCGCAACTCGACGCGGCCCTGCAGGCCGGCCGGCATCGCGACGTGCTCGGCGAGGCGCAAGCCCGGGTGGCCGAGGCTCCGCTACGCGAGCGGCGGGGCGCTACTGGCAGTGGCGCAGTATCAGTCCGGCCGGCAGGCAGACGCGCTGCGCACGCCGCATCGCGCCCGCAGGATGCTCAGCGACGAGCTGGGCCTGGATCCCGGCCCCGACCTGGTGGAGCTCGAAGCCGCAATCCTACGACAGGAGCCGTCGCTGGCCGCGGGCACGGCGCTGCCCGAGCCGAGCGCCGCCTGTCCCTATCTGGGGCTGGTGGCCTATGCCGTCGCTGACGCCGACGTCTTCTTCGGTCGCGACGCCGAGGTGGCCGCCTGCCTCAGGCAGTTGCTCGATCGTGGCGTCCTAGCGGTGGTGTGCGGAACCGCCGCCGGTGGACCCGCTCAACCTTGAGTGTCGCGAGGAAGGACTCGGCGACGGCGTTGCCAGGCATGACCCGACGCCCCCCAGCGACCGGCGCGTCCCAGATGCTGGCATGCCGCGGGAACGCGGTCGACCACACCATCGCACGACCGTGCGGCCGAGTCCCGGCCTGACGCAGGCGAAACGTTCGAGACGGCTCGCCGCGCGGCTCAGTGGGATGACGATGACCGTCTTGGGACCTGCTGGTCTCCGGGCAGCCAGAGTGTGAGGACTGTCGGCTCGAGGGTGCGGTTGATCACTGCGGCCACCTGGCACTCCAGGTCCGACAGGTCCGGCCGACTCCGCAGGTCGCGGACGAACGCGTCGACCTCGCGGTCGGCGTCGAAGCGTGTCCGGTTGAACCGTCGGTCGACCGCCCGCCGCACACGGCGGGCGAGCGGGTTGAACAGGGCGGCGATGGCGAGCGTTGCCGCGGCGCCACGGCGACGTCGCTTGGCAGGCAGCACCTGCGTCAGCGCGCCGACCGCGCTCACGTACACGCCTGCGAAGGACGAGGAGGATCACGTATGTGACCGCGCGGCTGACGAGGCGGTCGATCTCGTACAAGCGGCACCGCAGGATCGCCACCATGAAGGCCAGCGGCAGTGCAAGCCCCGCGACCAGAAACGGGATCCACCAGACACCCCTTCACGGCGGGTCAGCTGATTTCCAGCGAGCCCGATGAACAGTGACGCGACGACGACGGCGATCGCCGACAGCACCCACCGGTACTGCAGCCGTACATCGGTCGTCGCGGATCGGTAGCGTGCGACCATCTGCACGAACGCGACGAGCAGCGTCCCGAGGACGAGGATGTCGGCGGCGTCGACGATGCCTTGCGGCAGCAGCGCGATGCCGTGCGGGTTGGCGATCAGGGTGCCGTCCTCGCTGCGCGCCGACGTCGCCAGCACCGCCGTCGCTGTTCCGCACGCCGCGGTCACGAGCAGCACCCGGCTGATCCGACGCTGCCGCGGCGGCCGGCCGGCAAGACCGTCCGGAAACATCACCAGCAGCACCACCAACAGTGACAGGCTCGACCAGTCACCCACCGTGTTGAGCAGCCAGTACAGCCACACGCCGCCCGAGGAGCGCACCCGCGTCCAGTCGCTGGAGAGCACGCGAGCAGGCACAGCAGCCAGCCGACGGCGTGCCACCTGCGCCGGAGCAGGAGGACCGTGCCAGGCACCAGGAACGCGATCGGTCCCACGTAGCCGAACGCAACCCCGACAGCTTCGAGCCCGGGGGAGTGGGGCTCGGCTGACGAACGAGCGGCAACGACTCGCGTAATGACAATGAAAGCAACGACACAGAGCAGTCCCACGATGCCTGCGGCGTTGCGCCAGCGGGCGGCACTAACGGGCATGTCAACACCTCGGCCACGAGTCTCGATGCGAAACGCTACGGATCCGTTACCGCGGTGGAGAGGCGGTTCGCGCTACGCCGGCCACGCTGGCGCACGAGACACGCTCGAGGACTGCATCACTGCGACCAACCCGACGTCAGATGTCGTGGCGGAGCACAGAGGCGAACAGCTCGCTCGGCTGTCCGACGTGCTGCACTGCTACGGCCAGCTCGATCAGCCGAGATGGGGTCGATTGCGTGCCGGCACCACCTCGAGCCGCTCCTCCCCGACGACTTCGCGACGGTGCTTGAGGCCGCTGTGTGCGGAATCGGATGTCCGTGCGCGCCCGATCAGAGGGTCTCATCGATCGTCATCGTCGGCGGGAATGCAGCGCATGACTTCGCCGGTTTCCCTCGTCGGTGACATGCGTCTTGCTGGTGAGCACACCGTTGAGGCCGGGTCACCTGGAATCGTGAGGTCGGCGGTTCGACCCCTTTCGCGGGGCGCAGCGGGGGAGGGGTCTGCTGACCACGCCGGCCCCACAACTCCGCCAGGCAGCCGCCGTTGCCGACGGTGCCCGACCCGAACGCGTCGCCGGCGACCACGTGTGCATCGCGGCTCGCGTACGCGATCAGCGCACCGATGGTCCAGGCCATGTTCGACAGCAGGTCGCGGCCGACCTCGACACCGTTGATCTCGGCGGTGCACCACAGGTTCAGGAACCCCGCGTGGTCGAGATGTGGCGCGACCTCGTCGGCGGTCACCAACCATGGCCGAGCGTGGACGCGAAGTCCTTGTCCTTGGCCGGACCCAGCCCCACCTGCATCTCGTGGCCCTGCAGATCCCGGGCCGACCTGTCGTTGAGGATCGTGTAGCCGAAGATCGCCTCGTGCGCCTGGTCCACGGTCAGGCTGGTCCCTCCGGCGCCGATGACCGCGGCCACCTCGAGCTCGAAGTCCAACACGTCGCAGCCGGCCGGCACCGCCACCTTGTCGTCGGGTCCGACGATCGCGTGCGGGTTGGAGAAAGTAGAACGTCGGCGCGTCGTACCACGCGGCCGGTACACCGCTCGCGCCGCCCACGCTACGCCGAACCCCCTCGACGTGCTCCTCGAAGGCGACGAATCCCGCAGGGACGGCGGGTGCAGCGGAGGCGCAGGTGCACCTGGTCAAGTGGGAGCTCGACCGACGC
>DATHVN010000031.1 GCA_035461305.1 Euzebyales bacterium
GCAGCCACTCCAGGTAGTCCAGACAGTCCGCATCGGTACGAAACCAGGCCTGGAACTCGCCGACCGATCTCGGATAGTGCACACCGGCACGAGGGTGATCCACCACCCCAGCCTACTCCGGTTAAATGGATACCCCCAACCCGGCTAACGCTGATCGGCCGGAGCCACCGCCCGAGCACCTACCGGCCGGGGCCGCACAGAGGCGTCCTGAGCGGTTTCGGTTGCAGTTTCGGTTGCAGTCGCCGAACCGGCGCATTGTGCACTTGTGAACACGATGGCCCGCCAGACGCGTTTCCGCAGCTCAGGGCGGGTTTTCAGCGGAGGCGGTGGGATTCGAACCCACGAGACGCACGAAGTCGCCTACCAGTTTTCAAGACTGGCGCCTTCAACCAGACTCGGCCACACCTCCAACAGGTTCCCGAGTGTAGACACGTGCCGGGATGCCGGTGCCGTCGCTGTGGCCTACCGCGCGGGCTGTGCGGTCCTGTGCATCGCTGCGATCGCGAGCAGCGCGAGCAGCGCGCCTGCCGGCAGGACGACGAGCGCGGTGGTCAGCGTCGTCGCGTCGGCGGTGGCACCGAGCAGGTAGGGGGTGACGACCGCGCCAGCGGCGCCCATGCCCAACGCGGTCGCCGAGGCCCGCTGCTGCTCGGTCGCCGATCCGCCGGCCGCGGTCAGCGTGACGGCCAACGCGAGCGGAAACAGCATCGTGACGGTCAGGCACAGCAGGACCAGGGCGACGACCGGCACGACGACGCCGAACGGGTCCGGCAGGCGGGGGCCGACCAGGTAGGGAACGGACATGGCGATCGTCACGACGAACGCCGCGCGCAGCAGCACCACAGCGGCGCGACGCCTAATCAGACGTCCCAGGAGCGAGCGGCCAAGCACCAGGCCAGCGAGCACACCAATGGTCATCGCGTCGGCGAACGTGGGAGTCAGGCCGATCGGATCGCGCAGGAACGACGCGGCCCAAAACGTCACCGCCCACTCGACGGCGACCGACAGCGCCAGGACCATCCCTCCGATGCGCACGGCGGTCGAGGTGGGCGTCGGTTGGACGGGTGTCTCGGCTGACGCGGCAGCGTTCGCAGGCAGCCGCTGCGGCTGGCGTGTCAGCAGGATCACCACGACCCCCACGACCGGCAAGGCGAAGGCGAGCCTCCATTGGCCGACCGCGCGCGCAGCCGCGACCGCGACCGCGGCTGACGCCAGTCCGATGGCAGCGAACAGGTGGGCGTTGGCCAGAACCGTGCCGCGGCCGTCGGCCCGCTCCGAGCCGAGCACGCCGTGGGCGATGTTGATCGCAATCGTGCCACCGACACCCATGGCGGTGATACCGGCGAGGCTGACGGCGGCCGTCGGCGCGAGGGCACACAACGCCGCGCCTATGGCGACCGCAGCGAGCGATGCGCGCAGCAGCGTCGTGCGGTGGAACCGACGGTCGAGGCGGTCGTCGAATGCGCTGCCGACGGCCGAGCCAGCCGAGAACAGGGTGAGGTGCAGTGCCGCCCCTGCGTAGCTCAACCCATATGCATCCTGCAGCGATGGCACCGCGGGGCCGGGCAGACCGACCGACAAGCCGAACACCAGGAGCATGCTGTAGGACGCCCATGTGATCTGGCGGGCAGACGTCGATGCTGGTGCGACGGGTTCCGTCACGCGACGTCCTCTCGTGGTCGACGTGACCGCGACTCGCGATGTCACGGCCGGAACGCGTGTGGTCCGGAGCACAGCCAGGCGACGGGCGTCCGCCCAGACCTGCGAGCGTACGATCGGTGAGGTCCGCTTGCAGCAGCTACGTCATCGAGCCCGTGTGGCGCTGCCGACCGCATGGCCGGTGGTTACACTGCCGGTCGACATCGGCTCAGGGTCGATGCTTGGGAGGCTTCGCCTAGTCTGGTCTATGGCGCGGGATTGCTAATCCCGTTTCGGGTCTGTCCCGATCGAGGGTTCGAATCCCTCAGCCTCCGCAAAACCCCAGGTCAGCGGCCTGTTCGCGGCGATCTTCGGCCGGTCGTCCGAAGCCGTCCGAGGATCCCCAACGAAATTCCCAACGTTATTCGGGAGCCGGCCGCTCGACGTCCGGCACGTCCAGCCCCGTCCACCGCTCCGACCCTGGCACCCGGGAAGTGTCTCTGGCAGGTTGAAGCGGCGCCGACTGCGCTGATGCGGACGCCAAAGGCTGACACATGCACACCGTCGCTCCGACCGGACGGGTCGTTACCGAACGGGCACCCGGTGAGCCCGCCTTCGCGGGCTACTCAGCCGTCCGCGACGGTCGTGTGCACTTCGATCTGCCCCTCGAGCGTGCGGTGCACCGGGCACTTGTCGGCGATGTCGATCAGCTTTGTGCGCTGTTCGTCGTCGAGGTCGCCAGTGATGCGCAGCGTGCGCTCGAACCGGTCGATGCGCCCCTCGACGTGCTCGCAGTTCGCGCAGTCGTCGGCGTGGATGCGGTCGTGGGTGACGGTGGCCTCGACCGACGCCAGCGGCCAGTCCTTGCGGGAGGCGTACATGCGCAAGGTCATCGCCGTGCACGCCGCGAGTCCGGCGCTGAGGTAGTCGTAGGGCGTCGGCCCCCGCTCGGTCCCGCCGACGCTCGACGGCTCGTCGGCCAGCATGGTGAAGCCGCGGGTGCTGATCGTGGTCCGCAGTCCGCTGTGGTTGGTCGCGGTCACCATGGCGTCGCCGTAGCTCTCGGCGTCGCCCTGGCCGAGGTCGCCGTCGGTGATGTACCGGCTGGCCCATGCCGCGGTGACCGAGGCGATGTAGGCGGCGTCGCGCTGGTCGGTGACGAGGTGGTCGGCACGGTCGAGTGACACGAAGCTCTTGGGGTGACGCGCGGCGCGGTACAGGTCCTCGGCGTTGTCGATCTCGACAAGGTCATCGGCGGGCGAGTGGAACAGGAGCAGCGCACCGTCGAACCGTCCAAGCTGTACGCGCGGCTGCTGGCGGTCGAGATCCTCCAGGAACGACCGGCGGACCGTGAAGGTGCGGCCGGCGATCGTGACGGTGGCCGAGCCCTCCTGACGGATGCGGTCGGCGTCGTCGAGCAGGTGTTCCACGTGCGCCGGATCGGCCGGCGCGGCGATGGTCGCGACCGCCCGCACGCCGTCGATGTCCGGCGCGGCACTGATCACCGCGGCCCCGCCCAGTGAGTGGCCAACGAGCAGCGCCGGTGCCGTCACGGTGTTCGCGAGGTACCCGGCGGCCGCACGCAGATCGGCGACGTCGCACGAGAAGGTCGCGTCGGCGAAGTCACCACCGCTGCGGCCGAGCCCCGCGAAGTCGAAGGACAGCACCGCGATGCCCTGATCGGTCAGAGCGCGGGTGATCTGTCGCTCGACCCGCAGGTCCTTCGAGCACGTGAAGCAGTGGGCGAACAGGGCGGTCGCGATGGGTGTCCCGTCGGGCCGTTCCAGTCGGGCAGACAGCTCCTGTCCTCGAGCATTGGTGAACGTGCAGGTGCTCGACGTCGCCACCACGGCCTCCTCCATCACTGTCGGCAGCAGCGTAGCGAGCCCTGCGCCGCGCCGGCGGGCATCGTCGCGGGGTGACAGACCCGAAGACATGTCCTGTGCTTGTCGGTCCTGAGGAGCGGCCGCGACATCCGCATCCACGACAATGACGTCCTCGTCAGCGGGACGCGGGCCAACGCGTTCGGTTCCGCGTTCGCCGACACCGTGACGGACCCCGAAGGGAACACCCACCGCGTGACCGCCACGTTCCTCGCGTAGATCACCAACGACGACGAGTTCGCCGTCAACCGCGAGGCATCCCCCTGGTCGCATGATCACCGCGACGAAGGGCAGCCGACGACGACGCGACCCATCGTGCGCTGACGCCTTCAATCTTGGACCGGATCTTCTCGGTGGTCGTTCGTCGGGGTTGCCGCGGGCGTACTCCTGATCGAGCGGCGCACCGCCTCACCAGCGTCGGTCACGGCTCGCACCCATGGCCTGGGTCGTCGTCACTGCCCCCGCGCTGCTGATGACCGTGTCGCTGTCGCCCGTCCCCGATCGTCCGGTGACGGACAATCACCGACCGTCGCCGGTGCGGATCGATACCGACATACTGAGAAGCCATCGGGATCTTCCTCCTCACATCGATGGCCTACCTGAACACCACCGAGTGTGGCCCCACCGGGCGCTCAGCAGGAGCGGAGATCCCGTCCCTTCATGTCATCAGAGCATGTTTTCGCGGCGCCCCCCGGCGGTCGTCCGGAGCCGTCCGAGGATCCCCAACGAAGTTCCCAACGTTATCCGCGAGCGGGCGCCTCGACGTCTGTCACGCGTCCAGCCCCCGCGCCGGAGCAGTGGGAGCGTCAGC
Organism: Euzebyales bacterium; assembly: GCA_035461305.1. NCBI lineage: Bacteria > Bacillati > Actinomycetota > Nitriliruptoria > Euzebyales > Euzebyales bacterium. Next base: position 4,333 of record DATHVN010000031.1, read on the forward strand.
ACGGCCATGCGCCCGTTGACCTGGATGGTCTCGAAGTCGCCCCCTTGACCGCACGTGCCATCGACCGAAGCGCACGACGACGCAACGTCGTGACCGCATGTGGCGGTTCGACCGGGGCCCTGTCGCACCACATCGCATCCGTGGATGATGGAAGCGCGGGGCGAGCGGTGGAGGGACCCAGCGAGGAGGACACCATGTCTCCTGCATCGATCAGGTCAGGCCCGCGTCCTCGGGCTCCCGCCCGACGTCCGACTGCTCGCGCTTGTCCCGGTCGGCTGGCGCGAAGGGCAGTCCGGTCCGTCGCCGTCGCCTCGCCGCCGCCGTTCACTGGCCGCCGCCGTCCACTGGGACCGGTGGTGAATCGCCCGTCACGGAAGGGGAGAAGGATGCGCCGTATCGCGATCATCACCGGAGGTGCCTCGGGCATCGGTGCGGCCATCGGTCGCGCTCTGGTCGTCCGCGGCCACGACGTCGTGCTCGCCGACGTCCAGCACGACGCCGCCGAGCGTCTCGCGGAGCAGCTGACCGCCGCCGGCCCAGGTGCCGCTCGAGGTGTCCTGCTCGACGTCCGCGACGGCGACCAGGTCGCTGACCTCGTCCGGGACGTGCATGCCGCTCACGAGCGGCTCGACCTGATGTTCAACAACGCCGGAGTCGACGTCTCTGGAGAGCCCGAGGAGCTCTCTCTCGCCCACTGGGAACGCGCCATCGACGTGAACCTCCGAGGAGTGCTCCACGGCTGCCGGGCCGCGTACCCGCTCATGAAGGAGCAGCCGCAGGGCGGGTACATCGTCAACACCGCGTCGCTGGCCGGACTCATGCCCATCTCCGGGGGAACGGCGCCGTACGCGATGACGAAGTCCGGTGTGGTGGGACTGAGCCTCGCGCTGCGTGCGGCAGGGGCGGACTTCGGAGTGAGGGTCAGCGTCGTCTGTCCCGGATTCGTCGACACCCCCATCCTCGACACGAAGGGACCGTCAGACCTGCCGGTGCCGACGTCCGCGGCGCGACTCCCGACGATGCGGGAGATGCTGCGGCGCCAACGGACACGGTTGTACCCGGCAGACCGGCTGGCGGCGGACGTGCTCCGTGGCATCGCCCGGAACCGAGCGGTCATCGTCTCGCCGCGGAGCGTGCAGGCTTTGTGGTGGATGTGGCGGCTCGCGCCGCCGCTCGGACTCAAACTTGCCGTGGACCTCACCCGCCAGGCGCGACGGACGATCGAGGAGACCCCGACGGTTGCCTGACCCGCCTCTCGCATCCTCGGCGCGGCATGAGGCCTGTCGTGCGTGACCCACATGTGCCTCCAGCCGACGGGGACTCCGGGTTCACATGGCGAGCAGGTTGGCTTCACGTCACAGCGTCCATGCCCCCAAACGATCACCCTCCACGTCACGAACGTCGGCGTTCTGTAGCGCCTATCCCCACCACAGGGCTGGCCCACGGGTCATCCGGGAAGGTCTCCGGCAGGTCGAATGCGCCGAACAGCGAGGGGCCGAACGTGGTGATCTCGGCGATCTTGCCGTCCTCGATGAGCAGGACGTCGAACTTGAACGCCCGGAACATCGTGTCGCCGGGCCGCAGCAGGTAGCTCGCGGCGGTCGGCAAGCGGTTGGCCGTGGTCGGCAGCAGCCGCCAGTCGCCCTCGCGCTGGTCGCCGAACGCCCGCTCCAGCAGCGGCGCGATGGCGTCCAGCCCGTCGAAGACCATGAGCTGCGGCGGCATCGTGACGCGGATGTCCTGCGACGCGACGGCGGCCGCGGCGGCCGAGTCGCAGCGTTCGTGCGCGTCGATGAACCGCGCGAGCAGCTCGCGTTCCTCGGCCGTTGGCTCGGGCGCCGACCATTCCGACCGCTGCGACGGCAGGTGCTGCTGCATGGTGGCGCGCGCCCGCTGCAGTGCGCTGTTGGCCGCCGAAACGCTCGTCTCGACCAGCTCCGCGGTCTCGCTGGCCGCCAGCCGAGCACGTCGCGCAGCAGCAGCGCGGCCCGCTGCCGCGGTGGCAGCACCTGCAGGGCCGCCAGGTACGCCAGCTCGATCGTCTCGCGCGCGACCGCGACGGCGTCGGGCTGGTCGTCGGGGGGTGCGATCTCGTCGAGCAGCCGGTCCGGGTAGGGCTGCAGCCATGGCACGTCGGCGAACGAGCGCGGCTCGGTGGCCTGCCTTGACCGCTTGCGCAGCACGTCCAGGCAGCGACCACATCGTCGACGTGCGCGTCGACCGCGGCCTCGTCCAGCGCGTCGACGACGGCCACGTGCGCGGCACCGCCCACCGCCTCGATGTCCTTGGCGACCACCTCCAGTGTCTCGCGGGTCCGGCCGGCCAGGAACACCTACGCCCCGTCCCGCGAACGTGCGCGCCACGGCGCCGCCGATGCCCCCGCCACCGCCGTAGACGATCGCGTTCCTACCTTCCAACAGCGTGCTGATGTCCGCTCCCACCCTCGGATCGACGTCAGTACACCGTGCAACGTCGACTGGGCGCGGAACTCATCGGTCCACCGATGATTCTCTCGCTGCGAGTGATCAGCACGGCCGGCCATCGTCCGGGTCGCCCGTTCGCCACCTCGATCGGTGGACAGCCGGGTGCGGCAGCTGCCCGACGTCACGACCTACGGACGCAACGGTCTGTTCGTGCACGACAACTCCCACACGCCTTGGCGATGGCCTGGGCGACCGCCGCCGCGCTTCGACCTGACCCGGATCTCATGGTCAGTCCTCGACCACGTGGTGCGCAACCCAGCGCGCGCCGCTGACCAGTCCGCGGTGTCGAGTGAACCGGTGCCGTCACCCACGCAGGTCGGAGCGGCCGAGCACCTCGCCGTTCCGCAGCACCGAGACCGGACCGTCCTCACTCACGACGATCAGGGTGGCGAGCGGGTCGTCGAAGCTGTAGCGCCGTCCGGACGTGTGGCGGGTCCCTCCGAACGCCTCGACGGTGTCCTCCGCCATGGCGCTCGGCACCAGGCGCACCCCGAGGCGCCGCAGGACCCCGTCGGCGTCGAAGATCGCAGCGCCGTCGATCTGCGCGAGCGCGTGGCGGAGTGGAGCGAGGTGCGCGGGCCGGCGGATCTGCAACGGTGGTGGCGGGGGGAGGCGCTCTTCGACCGCGGGACCGGGCTCGCCGTTCGGCCGATGGATGAGCAGCGCCCCGATGCCCGCTGACCCGAGGTCATGGACCGCGAACTCCAACATCGCCGTGAGCACCTCGGCATCGCCGTGGAGCGAACACGCGGCGACGACGTCGATCCAGCTTCGTACGGGTGGCTCGTGGTGCCAGCTGAAGCCCTCCCAGCGGAGCACGCCGAAGTCACCGACGACCCTGACCGAGCCGGCGGGATGACGTTGCACGATCGTGGCATCCAACACGTTGGCCAGCACGACGAGGTCCCGCTCGGAGCCTGCGGGTCGATCGAACATCACCCACTCGCTGGGACCGTCACTGCGGCGCAGGAGCCAGCTCGACAGCCCGTCGGCGAAGCGGCGGACCGCCGACAGGAGTTGCTCACCCACCGGCTTGCGCGTGATGTCGAGCTGGGTTCCTGGTTCCCAGGTGGACGGCTCCGAACGTGGCTCGAGGACCGTGCCAGAGCTCGGGACCCGCCGCTCGTGGACAGGCGGCCGGAGCGCATGGTCGATCTCGTCGACCAGCATCTCGCGGAAGGCCACGGTGCCTGTCGATGGCAGACCGCTCTCCTCGAGCTCTTCGCCAAGGCGTCGACGCCGCGCCACTCCGGGTTCAGCCATGGTCGAACCCTACCCGGGTCACCGATGACCGCGAGGTCAACGACCCGTGTGTCGTAGCCGGTCACCGCCACGCCGCCCGCCAGGCCCAGCGCGACCCTGAGCGCCGTCGCACCCACCCACGCCCACCCGTGGGCCACCGGTACCTCCCGGGATCCCCCGTCGGGACGCGGGCCGACCCGCCAGCCACTGACCCGCGCCTGCGAGCGAGGGCTCACTGAGCTCGCGCAAGCGGTCCGCAACACCCTGCTGGCCCACCCTGCGTTCGTCGTTCCACGCTCACCCGGCCCTACCTCGGTCCGGCCGGCATCACGGTCGCCGAGTACGCCTACGCGCCGATGCGCAGCGTGGCGTTCGGTCGCGATGACGTCGAACGCGGCCTGAACGCCCTGCTGGCGTACACGTTCGGGTTCGTCGTACTCGAAGTCCCCCGCAGGCGACCCGGCCCCGGATGCACCCAGGCCGCACGATGCACGAGATCGACGACGCCTGCCGGCATACGCCCCTACGCACACGACGGGACGATGGGTGCCCGTTCGGATGACGCGAGGCGATGCATCCCGACGCTCCACCAGGGCGGTCTCGGTCCGACCTCCGCGACTTACGGCTGACGACCTGATCCGTTGCCGACTGAAGGCCCCATGCGGATGAGCATGGTTGCGTCACCGTTTGGGCCTATCCATCACACCTGACCGCCGAACTCACGAGATCCTTGAGTCACTCGGGCCCGCGCAGCTCGACGTCCGGCACGTCCAGCCCCATCCGCCGCAGCAGCGGCAGCGTCAGCACGGCGATGCGGCCGTTGACCTGGATGGTCTCGAAGTCGCCGCGCTTGACCGAGGCGTACATCGGCGACCGGCCGATGCCGACCAGCCTGGCGGCGCTCCACGACAAGCGTCAGCGGCAGGTCCTCGCCCCTTACGCGCACGGTTAGTCGTCGCGTCGTACCCGCACGCCGACGCGCTGCTCCGGTCGTCCGTCGTCGTTGCCCAGCTTGTCCATGGGTGGACTCCCGTCGTCGCGGATTTGACGCCCTACGGCCTACTCACGGAACTGGCAAAACACCTTGCTACTCCGCTTGCGCCTCGCCTTGCTTCTCGCTGGCTCGCCTGTGGACGATGAGCCAGCGCTGCGAGTTCGCCTCCGCGGGTCGGATCCCCGGTTTCTCCCTTGCAGGGTCCTTGCGTCTCGCCTCACCCCGATCAGATCGCTGCGTTTCCACCGTCGATCTCATGCCCACCAGCCCTCGAGACCCCGACCGGCCAGCGCGACACGACCAGCAGCACGAGACGCCCGAACGGGAAGCGTGGTTCCCAGGGCAGCCGAGTACGGCTCGATCTCAACGCCGAGGCCGCTGCCCAGCTGCGCGATGCGCTCGACCGGCTCGCCCACAGCGAGCCCACCGGTGTCGCCGTACTGGCACGGCTGGATGTGCGTTTGCCCGACGGCCGCCCGCTGCGCCGGTCGGTCCGCGCTGACCGACGCTGGCGCCTTCCGCGAGGTCGATGGCTCGCACCGAACGTCGAAACGCGCGGCGTACGTCGACGTTCTTGGCGACTTCGACACCCACGTCGCCGCGCGGCACATCATCGATGCCGCGACACGTTCACACCTCGACCTCACTGCTCCTCGGCGGATCTGGCGCTCATCAGGGTGGTGCGCTGGGGCGGGTGGCAGCTGATGGTCGCGTCGGTGGCTGCGATCCGTGCGGGCGATGCTGGTGCGAGCGTCGCCTACTACGTCGACCAGGTCTCTCGCGATCGTTACGACTACTACGCCGGTCACGGTGAAGCGCCTGGCGTGTGGCGCGACGCGTTCGCCGAGCACCTCGGCCTGTCCGGCGACGTGGTCGCCGAGGACTTCCGCAGCGTCCTTGAAGGCCACGATCCGGCGACCGGCGCGCGGCTGAAGCCGCGGGCGAACCGAAGGGTGGCGGCGTGGGATGTGACGTTCTCGCCGCCGAAGTCGTTCTCGGCGTTGTGGGCGCTCGCGCCTCAGGAGGCCCGCCACGAGGTGCGTGAGGCGCAGGCCGCCGCGATCGACGCTGCCCTCGGCTACCTCACTCGCCATGCGTGGGTCGCCCGCCTGGGCCGGGACGGTGTCGACCGGCAGGACGGCTCCCAGCTGGGCTTCCTGCGCGCGGATTTCACGCACCACTGCTCCCGCGAAGGCGACCCGCAACTACAGGACCCACTCCGTCCTCATCGACCTCCTTGAGGCGGCCGCAGAGCGGCGCTGGACGGCGGGCTGTTCCAGCACGCCAAGGCGCCACACGTCCCCCATCCCGCACGTCACACGGCTACTGGATGCGGTCACGGGACCCGACAGCGTGACGAAGCGGGCGTCGAGCTTCTCCCGCCGCGACGCGACCATCGACCTGGCCACCCGCTCGGCGATCCACGGCACCGCCGCCGACAACGCTGCCTTGCGCATCGAGGTCCTCCTCAACCGGCTGTTGCGGGACGACCGTGTCGTACCCGTCCTCGCGCCCGCCGCACGGACCACCGGCGAACTGCTGCGCGTCCGCGACGCCACTGGTCGCATCGTGCGGACAGTCGATCAGTCCGAGCGCCGCTACACCACCGTCGACCTGCTGACCGCCGAAACCGAACTGCTCCACCGCGCCACCAGTCGCCGGCACGCCGGCGTCGCACGCATCCCGCGGTGGATCGTCGACCAGGTGCTCGCCGCCCCACCCGACCCTGGACGCCGACTAGCAGACCATGGTCCGCACGCTCGCGTCATCCGGCGCTGGCGGTCGATGTCGTGATCGGCAAGGCCGGCACGGGCAAGTCGACCGCACTCGGCGCGTACCGCGCGGCGCTCGCCGCCGTCGACATCGGGTCATCGGCGTCGCACCATCCGCCACTGCCGCCCATCAACTCGCCATGTCCGCCGGCATCAGCGACACGCGACGGTCGACCCCTCCTGGTCGAACTCCGACACGGCCGCCGCACGCTGCCGCTCGGCGTCGTCGTGGTGCTCGACGAGGCCGCGATGTGTCCCCACCCGCACCCGCCTGGCCCTGCAGCGCGGTCGGCGCTCGCGTAGACGTGCCATGGCGCAGAAATCCCCAACGTTATTCGTTGTCCGGCGGTGTCTGAGGGGTCCGAAACGGGATGCTTATCGTGTTCGAAACCCCTGCTGACCTGGACGAACGTAACAACGCCCAACGAAAAGGACGACTCCGGAACCGCTGCTAATCCCGATTCGGGGTGTCCGCCATCTGGGGCTTGAATCCCACCGCGTCCACCGCATGAACCCTTGCGCCGGGTTCACCGACCTCCGCCACCAATCGACCGGCGTCGAACACACACATCGGCTGCAGACGCTGCGCGCAACAGTCGGCGTGGTGGTGCTGAACGAGGCCACATGTACATCCTCGACAAGCGGTGCTTCGAGCGTCGAGACACGGGAGTCGCCCGACATCAATGAGCGGCGACCGAGGTCGCGGGGCGTAGGCGGACCGGCGCGTCAGCGGGCGTAAGTGGCTTGCAGCTGCCCCCGCGCGATCACATGGCCGCTGATCGCGGCGGTCACCTGCGCGGGCGGGGCGCCCCGGGGCAGGTCCAGCGAGGAGTCCAGCGCGAGGACGCGGAACCGATAGTGATGCGGGCCGTCTCCCGCGGGAGGGCACGGTCCGCGATACCCGACCTCTCCGAAGTCGTTGGTCCCCTCCATCGCTCCCTGCGGCAGAGCGCCGCCGATGGGCGCGGCGTCGGGCTGCAGCCCCCACACCGTCCAGTGCGTGAACGTGCCACCGGGGGCGTCGGGATCGTCCACCATGATGACCATCTCGACCGCGTCCGCGGGTACGTCGGACCATGTCAGGTCCGGCGCGATGTCCTCGCCATCGCACGTGAACTCTACCGGGATGTCATCACCGTCAGCCACCGCGGTGCTCGAGACCGCGAGCGTCGCGCTGTCCCCGGCGTCGTCCGTGCGGCCGCACGCTGCTGTGAGCATGGTGACGACCACCATGGCAGCGAGCTTGATCCACCTCCGGACGCTGCACATTGACAGGATCGAGGGTACCCGCTGACTGCGCTGACGCTCTGGCTGACAGGCTGACGCATGTACGCCGTCGGTCACGATCACGCCATACGAAACGACGTCCCCGCGAGCTCGCCACACGGCTTGAGCCGAAGGCGTCCCTGCACGTCAGCCTTCCGATGGAGGCTTCCTGGGGCCGTGGACCGACGGGGCCCGTGCATGACGTCGCGGCATGGACGGCAGACGCGAGTGTCGTCCACTGTTGCTGTCGATCGTGAACTCCGTGCGGTCATCGCCGACCACGCCTCCCTGCACTCTGACGCCGCAGGTTCGGCCTGGTGCGGGGCACCATGTGGCCGAGCCGCGTCGCCGAGTCCCCTTGCCCTGCGCTCAACCCCGGAGAGCACGATCGACGGTCAGGCGACGACCGTCCTGTCGGCCGCTCGGCGCAGCGCGGCGATGTCGAGCTTGCCCATCACCTCCGCGCGCACCGGCACTGTTCGGTGTCCCAGTTGCTGCATCGCGCCTGGGAGGGCGTGCGGCGCGCTGACAGGCGCCGTCGCAGCATCGCGCCGGCCGGTCGTCTCGGGGTCCAAGGTCCGTCGCCTGCCTGTGCTCCGCCTCACCCTTCGGGCCCCTTCCAGCGGCTAGAACATGCCCAGCGTTGGGAAGGGCGGTCTGATGAGCACGACACCAGGACGGCGTAACGCGATGTCGAGGCGGCGTTTGTTGACGCTGGTTGCCGTGACAGCGGGCATCGCCACGTGGCCGGTCACGTTGGCCGCCGCCGCCCAGCGGCGCATCCTCGTGATCTGTCGCGACGCGTGGGGCGCCAGACCGAGGACGGGCAGGATGCGGGCCCACAGCATCGAGCGCGTCACCGTGCATCACAGCGGCGTGGGGTTCTGGGACAACCGGAAGGCGCCGGCGCGGTTCCGCTCCCACCAGGCCAACCACCAAGCGCGAGGCTGGCCCGACATCGCGTACCACCTGCTGATCGACCGTCGTGGTCACGTGTACCGCGGGCGACCGCTGTGGGCCAGGGGCGACACGGGCACCGACTACAACCCGCGCGGTCACCTGCTCGTGATGTGCGAGGGCAACTTCGAGAAGCAGAAGCCGACCGACGCGCAGGTCAGAGCCCTCGTTCACGTTCTGGCGTGGGCGTGCGTGACGTACGACCTGCCCTTGCGTCGCATCAAGGGCCACCGCGACTTCGCGAACACCGCCTGCCCTGGCGACGCGCTGTATCGGCTGTTGGAGAACGGGACCATCCGGCGCCGCGTCCGTCGGCGCATCAACAGAGGCGGGGTCTCGCTTCGGAAGATCTGTGGAGACGCCGGCGACCGTCTCGTCGCCAGAATCGAGAGCGGCGACGCGTGACGTCGGACGGGTGCCAACTGGCAAATGGCACCGTCCCGGTCCGGGTCGGCCGCCACCCGTGTGAGCGTGGATCGCTCGTCGCCTCACTGCTCCTTCCGCTCGGGCGAACGAACCGGCCGGCGCGGCAACGATGCCACAGTCACATGCTGCGTGGTACGTCCCGTCGCGGGTCTACAGCCAGCGACGAACGATCGCCTGGATCGTGTCGTTGCCCAGCGCCTTGGCCACCGACGCTCTGAAGTGCCCGTCCATGACGTAGTAGCTGCCGTCGAACTCGTAGAGCTCGACCGGCTCGTAGCCACGCATGCCATGGGCGGCGGCGAAGGCCCGCTTCCACCGCTGGCGGATGTCGTCGGTGGCGGGATGCAGCGAGCGGGTGAAGTACTGCGCTTTGCCGACGCTGCCGACGATCTTGTGCAGCGGGACCGCCTCGGTGCGCACGTGACTCTCGGGGCAACAACCCGAGTGGGCGACGACGTCGTCGAACGGGATCAGCGTGGTGCGGCGCCTGCGCAGACGGTCGATGCGCGCCTGCCGCCGGGCCTTGCGACGGGCTGTCGCGAACGCCTGCTCGGCCGGCTCACTCCAGTAACTCGTGGAGTTCCACGGCTCATCGGTTCGGAGGGCCATGATCCCAGTCCCTCGCTCAGGGCCGCGGGCAACTGCCGCAACGCCTTGTTCCGTCGATTCTACAGATCACGGGCCCGGGCGCCGGCCCTTCAAGCCGATCGTTCACCGGCTCCGTGAATCCCGTTTAGGATCGATCCCGATCGATAGATCGGATCCTCATCCTCGGCAACGCCGACGGTCGGCGCCTTGTTCCCATCGGGTTGTCCCAAGCCAACCGACTATACTCAGCAGACCGACGGTCAGTCCGCAGACCGGCGAGGCCCCCCCGGCCCCGCGTGAGCGGGTCCACAGGGATCACCCCCGATGGCGGCATCAGCGGCACTTGGCCTCCAGCGCCGATCGGCTCCGTCGACCTTCGCCACGCGGCTGTTCAACGGACGGCAGGCAACGCGACCCCGACGAGCTCAGACGCGTCTCGAGTCGGCACTCGCAGCGCGTCAGGAACAGCAAGCCTTGACGAACGCTGCGATCCGCGGCGATAACGGAGGAGGGGCCGAGGCACCACCCACCGGGTGAAGGAGGCTGCCCCGATGCCGACCTACGAACACGCCGTCAACACGCTGGACACAGAGCTCGGCCGCGTCCACGAGGTGCTCGCGGGCCTGACGCCAGACAACTGGCGAAAGCCGACCAAGCTCGAGCCCATCGACACCACGAAGCCCCACTGGACCGTGTTCGAGTTGGCGGGCCACTTCGACATCTCCATCGGCCTTGCGCGGATGCTCATGGCCGACCCGACGGAAGGCCAGCCGGGACGCGACCGCACGAGCTTCTTCATCTTCGCCCGGTCCGAGGTCGCACCCGTCGTGTACGACTACGCGTACTCGATGGTCGAGGGTCGGACGCCATCGGACATGCCGGACGTCCTCGGCGAGACCTTCACGAAGACGGTGCAGGAGGCCCGCGATCGTCCCCCGGATCTCATCGGTCCGGGCTACTACGCGCTCATGCGCCTCGACGAGTTCGTCATCAGCAGGGTGGTCGAGGCCGTCGTTCACGGCCTAGACCTGACCGATGCGCTGGGCCGCGACAGCATCGCAACACCGGACGGCATCGCGATCACCGCCGAGATCCTCGACGACCTACTGGCCCGCCGGACGGTCGCCGGCCGACCCGCGGACCTCGCCGACGACCGGGAGTGGATCCGTGCCGCGTCAGGTCGCGGTCCGCACACCGACCCCCGTCTCCCACTCATCGGCTGATGTGGGTGACACGAGAACCGGCGGCCGCACTTGCAGCGGCCGCCGGCTTCGCGCCACCTCACATGATGCCGGGGCCGGCCGACGGGTGCCCTCACCCTTCGATACGTCGCTGTCGCCCTTCTTGGCCTTGCACACGGGGCAGCAGGGGCACCGGCGCTGGTAGCGCTCGCCGCCGGCCCTGCAGCGGCGCGTCGAGAGCCGCAGCCGTGCGCGGGTGCGCAGTGTCCGATTGCCAATCATGATCCACCTTCCATCGATGCGTTGCCTGTGAGGCTGCCTGGTCGCGGCGCGCAACTGGTGGTGTCGCCACAGCAGATCGGCGGGCACCCCGGCGGGCATGCGGCGCAGGATGGGCTACCGCCGTCTGCGTCGGTGGTGTGTCACCGGCGTCGAACCCTGCGCCCACAGATCGCTCGCAAGCTCGGCGCGACGTGCCTCAGCGACGTCGGGGCGACGCGGCGGTGTAGACCGCGCTCCAAGCGAGCACGTTCGCGGCCGCGCGCTCGGCGGCGTTCACGTCGACTCCAGCCGGGACGCGCCTGCACCGTGCAATGGTCGGACTACCACGCGATGAGGGCTTGTTCGCCCGCGCCTGTGACCTCGTAGAGCCGCCGGCGCGGGCGACCCTCCGCGACGGCCATGTCGGGATCCTCCCACCCGTTCGACAGCAGCCCCGCTTCGGTGAGGCGGCCCAGGGCCTTGTACAGCGTGCCGTGGCCGATCAGCCTCCGACCGTCGTCCGACAGGTGCTTCGCGAGCTGGTCGCCGTGGAACGACCGCTCCTCGGCGCGCTGAGAGCGACGGCGGCGACGAGGATGTCGGCCTCGATGGGGGGCAGAGTGCCGGGAGTCCAACTGTGAGACGTTCGAGACCGGCGTGCTCAACCTGACCTACGAACCGGCGAGCTGACCGTCGGTCCTCGAGTCGGCAGCGGGCGTCCATTGGTCGCGCCGCACATCGCGGACAGCTCAACGTGCCGACGCACTGCAGCGGATCCGTCCTGTCGGAGCGGATGACAGGTCGATGACACGACTTGCGGGTGGTGGATCCCGCAGGGATTCAGGCTCAAAGCCGGCCGCTTTATGCGGATCCACACCGGGAGGGGCACGGACGACGTCAACGACCTCTACTGGGGGCGCGGCTGGTACGTCTGGAACAACGACGGCGACCGGGCCACGCTCAAGAACAGGATCGGCGACGTCAAGGACCGGTGCACCTACGACGGCGGCGATGTGTCGGTGCGCTGTTGACCGAGGTCGCGCCACAGCGCCGGCCCGGGTTGCCGGACCGGCGCCTGCACGGGATCGTCAGCCCGCCGGGGTGCCGTCTGCGGCGGCGCGCAGGGCAGCGACGTCGAGCTTGCCCATCTGCAGCATCGCCTCCATCGCCCGTCGCGCCCGCTCGGGGTCGGGATCGTTGAGGATCTCCTCGATCCCGACGGGCGTGATCTGCCACGAGAGGCCGAAGCGGTCCTTCAGCCAGCCGCACTGCCCTTCCTCGCCACCGTCCGAGAGCCGCTCCCAGAAGTAGTCGACCTCGTCCTGGGTCTCGCACGAGACCTCGAACGACACGGCTTCGTCGAAGGTGAACTCCGGGCCGCCGTTGATGCCGACGAAGCGCTGGCCATCGAGTTCGAACTCGACCGTCATCACCAGGCCGGCCTCGCGCGGACCGGCCTCGTTGTAGTGGGTCACGTCGACGATCCGTGAGTTCTTGAACACCGAGACGTAGAAGTTGGCGGCCTCCTCGGCCTCGGTGTCGAACCACAGGTTGGGGGTGATCTTCTGCCGCATCGCGCTGCCTCTCGTCGGCGGGCCGTCCCCGCTGGAACGTGTTCGCTGATGTAGACGTCAAGCACCGGCGAACTCATCGCATCCGCTCATGCCGTGACGAGCCCGTGTCGCGGAGCGTTCACGTCGCGGGCGCCTGTCGCTGTTATCGTTCGTCCGATCGCGTGCCTCCGGCGGGACCGGCCGCGAACATGGGACATGACCTCGGGGGGCCGGAGACGATAGGTCGCTGATGCAACGTAGGATCTGGGCGATGCTGCTCGCCGGCGCCATGGCGCTCGGCGGATGCACCGGCTTGCCGTCCGTCACGGGCCCTGACGCGGCCGCCCGAGCGGGCACGGAGGCGGTCGCGACTGACGAGCCCGTAGCGGAGGCGCCCAGCGACGAGACGTCCGAGCGCGAGGTCTCGGCAGACGGATCCGAGATCGCGGCCGCCGACACGAGTGAGGCGGCGACGGACGGCGCCGACGACACCGACACCGCCCACGTCGGCGCTCAGGCTGCGGCCGCCGCCGGCAACGAGGGGCACGACGAGTCCACGCCGAACAAGCGTGCCCTCGCGGTGGTGGGAACCGGCGACCGTGGGGCCAAGGTCGAGAAGGTCCAGCGCAGGCTCGCGCGATTCGGCTTCGCCCCGGGGCCGGTCGACGGAGCCTACGGTCCGCGCACTCAGGCGGCCGTCAGGTCTTTCCAGCTGATCGCCGGCCTCAAGCGGACCGGGCAGGCCAACGCCAGGACCGTCGCGGCGCTCGCCGACTACGAGTCCGATGTCAAGCTGCTCGAAACCGGTGACACGGGCAGGGCTGTCAGGAAGCTGCAGCGGCGCCTGGCGCGAGCACCGTTCGACCCGGGTCCCGCCGACGGCGTGTACGGCACCAAGACCGTCGAGGCCGTGTGGGCGCTCGAGAAGCTGGCCGGCGTGCCGGTCGACGGCAACTGGGGTCCGTTGGACGAGCACGCGTTCGCTCGGCTGGAGGAGGGCAGCATCGGCAGGGCGAAGCGCAGGCACAAGAAGCGTTGGGTCGAGTTCGACCTGTCCCAGCAGGTCATGAAGGTCTACGACCCCGGCGAGACCCGGCCGGTGCTGGTCAGTCACGGCTCGAGCGGCAGTGGCATCCCGTGGGAGAACGAGGAGCACAGCGGCACGTCGATCACGCCGACTGGTGACTTCGTCATCGGTCGGCGCATCAGCGGGTGGCGTGAGTCGAGCCTCGACATCGGGCGCCTGTACAACCCCCTGTACTTCAACGGCGGGATCGCCTTCCACGGTGCGACCTCGGTGCCGCCGTACCCGGCGAGCCACGGCTGTATCCGGCTGCCGATGCACATCGCCGAGTACCTGCCCGACGAGCTGCCCAACGGCACGCCGGTCCACGTTCTGCAGTGACCCGGGCGCGGTCGCCGGCGCCTGTCACGGCATCGGCGAGCCGACACCACCCCACACGTCCTCCGCGGTGCGCAGCACGAGTTCGAGCTTGCGCCGCTCGTCGTCCACGGTCACCTGGTTGCCCTGGTAGGCCGACGCGAACCCGCACTGTGGGCTGACCGCGAGCAGGTCGAGGGGCAGATGGCGGGACGCCTCGTCGATCTGGCGCCGCAGAGCATCGGGATCCTCGAGCTCGGGGGTCTTGGTGGACACCAGGCCGAGCACCGCGACGGTGTCGTCGGGTACGAACCGCAGCGCCTCGAAGCCGCCGGCGGGCACGCTGTCGTACTCAAGCAGGAGCCGGTCGTAGCTGTCCGCCTCCCGGAACAGCACCTCGGCGAACTCCTCGTAGGGCGTGCTGCTGCCGTACATGCCGCGGTAGTTGCCGCGGCAGATGTGCAGGCCGGTGACGACACCCTCGACCCCCGCCAGGACCCGGGCGTCCTGACGGACGTACTCGGCGAGCTGCTCGGCGCGGCGGTCCGCGTCGGGGTACAGCCGTTCGTCGTGGAAGTAGGTGTACTTGGGTGCGTCGATCTGGAGGTACGCCGCGCCGGCGTTGGCCAGCGCCACGGCGTCCTCGTGCATCAGCCCGATCAACGCGTCGAGGAACGCCTGGCGGTCCGGGTACGCGCGGTCGGACACCCCGGGCGTCCAGTAGCTGAGGAAGTGGCTTGGGCTGGGGATCGTGATCTTGACCGGGCGGTCGGTCTGCTCGCGCAGGAACGCCAGCTCGAAGTCGACCTGGCTGCGCGTGCGCTCGAGCGGCGTGACCACGACCGGGCCGCCGTGGCGGTCCTGCCTGCCCTGCTCATCGGTGTAGACGCGCTCGAAGCGCTCCGGGTCGAACCCTTCCGTGATGCGCGTCATCGTGCCGTACCAGACCCGCCGCCGAAACTCGCCGTCGGTGACGACCGGCATGCCCAGCTCCTCCTGCAGCGCGACGACCTCGCGGACCGCCCGGTCCTCCAGCTGCCGCAGCTCGGCGTCGTCGGCGCGGCGGTCGAGCGCGTCGGTCAGGTAGGCGGGCCGCAGGAAGCTCCCGACGTTGTCTGCGCGGAGGAGGTCAGCCACTGGTCCGCAACCTCCGCGCCGCCTCTGACGCCGCCTCCGACGCCGCCGACATCTTCTGCTTCGCCAGTCCGCGCGGCACCCGCCGCAGGCCGCAGTCGGTCGAGATCTCGAGTCGCTCGGGGTCGCGAAACTCGAGGCACGTGCGCACGCGCTCGATGATGTCCTCGGGCTTCTCCGCGTAGTGCGTCTTGATGTCGATCAGCCCTGCGGACAGGATGCGCTCCCGGTCCCACTGGCCGACCAGATCGATCTCGGACATCTCCCGCGCGCCGAACTCCAGGCTGAAGCCGTGGACGTTGGCGTCGAGCAGCTTGGGGAACAACCAGCGGTAGGTGCGCTTGGCGTAGGGCAGCCGCCGGAACGACCCGAAGCAGATGTGCACGGTGAAGGTGCAGCCGCGGACGCCGTCGACGACGGCGTTGATGAGCTCGGCCATGCCCTCCGGTGTGCGGTCGTCCTCGGCGTGCGACGGCGTGATCGGCTCCTCGAGCTGGATGTAGTCGCATCCCACTGCGACCAGGTCCTGCACGTGCCGGCGGGTGACCGGCACGAACGCCTTCGCGCAGTCGTACCGGCTGCTGTAGGTGGGGGTGTGGTCGAGCTCGGTGGTCATGCCGTACGGACCCGGCAGGCCGACGCGCGGGCGGCGGTCCGTGTGCGCCGCCAGGAACTCGTACTCGCTGACGTAGTCCCAGAGCGACTCGATCTGCTCGACCCGCTCGTGGACCTCGTATGTCCAGAGGTTGTCGAAGCCGACCGCGCCCAGGTTGCGCTTCGGGGGCACCCGCCGGGTGCCGGGTAGCGCCGAGGTGATCCCCTCGATCCAGCCGAGACGCCGGTGCTCGCCGTCGGTGACGATGTCCAGCCCGCAGTCCTGCTGGTCCATGATCGCCAGGCGGCAGTAGTCGTCGTAGAGCTCCTCGCGGTCGAGCGGCCCGAACCGGTCGCGGTTGACGGGCTCGTCGAGGATGTCGTACCACCCGGGTCGCGACCAACCGCCGGTCGTCGTGACCGGGAGCGTGTCGGGGGCAACGTAGGTGCTCATGTCGCTTCCTTGTCGGTCGAAGCGTGGAGGGCCACGAGCAGCTGGTCGTGGAGCGGCCCGTTGCTCGCCACGATGTCGGCCAGCTGTGGCACGTCCAGCGGCGTGCCGTCGAAGCGGGTCAGCGTGCCGCCGGCCTCCTCGAGGATCACCTTGCCCGCGAGGATGTCCCACGGATCCATGTACCGTTCGACGTAGGCCTCCAACCGGCCCGCCGCCACCAGGCAGAGCGCCAGCGCGGGTGAGCCCAGGTTCGGGCCACATTGAGCAGCCGCTCGTACAGCACGACGTACTCGTGGATGACCGCCGGGTCGTCGGACTGCGCCATCGCCACGAGCAGCGCGCGGTCCAGCCGGTCGACGACCGAGACCGACAGAGGCACGTCGTTGCACGTCGCCCCGCCGCCGCGCAACGCCGCGTAGACCTCGTCGCGGAGCGGGTCGCAGACCGCGCCGCACACCACGCCGTCGGGGCGGTGCAGCGCGACCGACACGCACCAGAACGGCACGCCGTGCACGTAGTTGGTCGTGCCGTCCAGCGGGTCGACGTACCACACCTCGTCGCTGCCGGTGGAGCCCGCGGTGCCCTCCTCACCGACGATCGCATGCCGGGGGAACGCCTCGGTGATGACAGCGGTGACCGCCGCCTGTGACGCCAGGTCAGCCGACGTCACGATGTTGGCTCGGTCATCGTCCTTGCGGGCGATCTCCAGCCGGCGTCGGCTGTCGAGGACCGCACGGCCGCCGGCGCGTGCCGCAGCGACCGCTACCTCCAGCTCGCGGTGCCTCATGACCGGCGCGGCTGCCCGGCGAGGACGATGGGCACGGCGTTCGGCCAAGGATCGGACGTCACGGCTGGTGGCCCCGCTCGGGCTTCGATGGCGTCAGTCACTGTGCAAACGCTATGTGACGATGCACGTGGCCGGTAGATCAGCCGTGTCGGTCAGTGGCGCACGGTGACCAGTTCGCCGTCGTGCTCCCGCCTGCGACGTGGATGACGCCGCGGAGGCCGTGCCAGGCGGTGAATGCCGACCGGCATCGCGACCGGCTGGTGATAGCGACGGCCAGAAGCTGTTGCTCGACAGCGCACGCTCGGGGCCGATCATGACCGGCGCGGTCGCCAACGCCAGGCGCACGCCGAGCTTCAGGCCTTCCAGGCGCGCCCGGACATGTCCATCGAATCAGTCCGTCGGCGGCATGCCTCCGGAGCCAACACGCAGCGTCGGGTCCCGAGGTCGCCGCATCGGCAACGTCGGCGGTGAAGTAGGCAGCGGTCACCGATCCTGGTCGAGGCCGGTGCGGCGAGGGTGTGCCCGACACCACACCCGAGGGAGCACGCCATGTCGCACCACGAGCTGTACGTCCGCAGCGTGATGTCCGACCGCCTGCGCGAGGCCGCGCTGCACCGGCGCCGTAGCCGCGTCGCCGCGTCCCGTCCGCGCTCACGGCCGCTCCGCCGAGCGATCGCCTGGCGGCCGCGCATCGCCTGAGACGACGGCGCCGCCAGACCTGGGCGGCGTCGTGTCCTTCCCTGCGACCGCCGCCGGAACCTGCTGACCCGCGTCGATTGGAGTCAGATCGCTCCATCGGGATCCGCAAGCGTCACCCCCGTGATCTGCGACCACCGCCATTCCGGGGGCGCAGACCCACAGCGGCATGAGGTAGCCGAGTAGCAGCAGCACCGCCGGAGGAGCAACGCCGAGCAGCCTCACGGCCCGCCCACAGCCCGATGGGCGTCGTGCCGTCCAAATTTACGACCACGAGGTCACAGGTCCGCTTCACTTACGCCTCCCTTTCGATAGAAGCCGGACGCCCCTGCCCGTCCAATCCGGTCGACCTCGCCACACCGTCCGAGTGGCATATCGCCGACGGTCCGGTATGGTTACTCAGTAACTATTGCCGGAAGGGTCCATTCATGTCGGTCCGCAACGGCATGCTCGCACTGCTCGCAGAGGAACCCCGCCACTGCTACGCGCTGAAGGCGGACTTCGAGGACCGGACCGGCCACACGTGGGCGATCAACATCGGCCAGGTCTACTCGACCCTGGAACGCCTCGAGCGGGACGGCCTGGTGGCGCCCGGCGACGAGAGCGACCGCGGGGCTGGGCGCTCCTATGCGCTGACGGCGGCTGGGCGCGCGCAGCTCGAACGGTGGTTCTCCGAGCCCGTGCTCGTCGACCCGCCGCCCCGCGACGAGCTCGCAATCAAGCTGCTGCTGGCAGTCGGAGCCCCGGACGTCGATGCGGTCGGGATGATCCGGCGGCAGCGCACGGCGCTCATGGGCGTGCTCCAGCGCTACACGCGCCAGAAGGAATTGCTCGACGACGTGACCGAGCTGCCGGGCGTGTTGCTGCACGACGCGTTGATCCTCAACGTCGAGGCGCAGCTGCGGTGGCTCGACCTGTGCGAGGCGCGCCTGGCACGTCGCGGCACCCGCAGCGGGCTGTCAGACCGCGTGGGAGGGGAGACGACATGACCGACCTCAGCCGCCGGTCCGCGCCGATCGCGACAACCGATGATCGTGTGCTGCGTCTCGACGGCGTCAGCAAGACCTACACGCAAGGTGACCACCAGATCGCGGCGCTCGCACCGACCCACCTGTCCGTGCGCACCGGGTCGTTCGTCGCGGTGATGGGGCCGAGCGGGTCCGGCAAGACCACGATGCTCATGCTGATGGGCGGGCTGGCCGAGCCCACCACCGGCCACGTCCTCGTCGAGGGGCGCGACGTCGCCGCGCTTTCGCCGGCAGCGCGGCCGCAGCGACCGTGTTGTTGACCACACGCCGACCGCGACCGCGCTCGCGCGCCAAACGCTCGGCGCCGCCGATCTGGCCGCCTACGCGACCGACGGCGACACGGTGACGGCACCGGACGGTCTGCCGCCGTCGTCGGCGGTCGAGCCCGTGTGGCGGGGGCAGCTCACCGTTCATGGTCAACTCGTCGCCGCGACCGGCACCGACCTGGACGGGCTCGGTGCGGGCACGGTGGCGGTGACCGCCGGACGCGCACCGCGGCCGGGCGCCGACGAGATCGCGGTCACTGGACCGCTGGCCGCACGGGTCGGCTCGACGTTGGAGACCGGCGTCGGCGCACTCGAAGTGGTCGGCATCGTGCGCGCTCCGCTGGAGCTCGACCGGCAGGCCCTGTACATGGCGCCGGACCGGGCGCCGGCCGCCTCGGGTGTGCTCGTCGACCTGCCGTCCGGGACGGACACTCCGGCCGTGGCGCGCGCTCTGGAGCGGGCCGGCTGGGATGTCGAGCCGAGCGGACGTCGCCACCACGGACCCGAAGCGGTTGCTCCTGATCATGGTGCTCGGTGGCTTCGCCCTGCTGGTCGCCGGTCTCGTCGCCGGTGCAGCGTTCGCGGTGTCGGCACCGCGACGGTGTCACGAGCTCGCCCTGCTCGCCGCGGCCGGGGCCGCGGTCCGGCATCTGCGGTGGTCGGTGCTCGTGTCGGCGCTGGTGCCGGGTGCAGTCGGCGCGTTGGCGGGTGTCGCCGCCGGACTCGGCATCGCGGCCGCGACCCTGCCCTGGCTCGAGGGATGGATCAACCGCGCAGTCGACGGACTGGTGGTCGATCCGATCCTGCTGGCCGGCGCCGGGTCGGCGGGGGTCGTCACGGCGGTCGCGAGCTCATGGATGACGGCGCAGTCGGCGGGGCGGATCCCAGTCGACGCCGCGCTGTCGGGCCGCAGGCCACCCCGGACGTCCGGTCGGCGGCTGCTGGTCGGCGGCCTGCGCTCCGGCATCGTGGGTACGGTCGTGGTCGTCGCGACCGCTACGTCGGCAGCGACGAACGCCGCAACGGCGGATGAGGCCCTCACAGCCCTGGGCCTGCTGACGGGCACCGCCGGCCTGGTGGTCGGGCTCGGGGCGGTCAGTCCATGGCTGATCGACCGCCTGGCTGGCCCGCTCGGTCGCCGGCTCCCTGTGGGCGCCCGCTTGGCGGTGCGCGACGTCGCCCGGTTCCGGGCGCGGACCGGCCGATCGTCATGGCCATCGTCGCCGGGCTCGGCCTGTCCATCGCAGTCGGCGCGACGCAGCGCAGCATCGAGATCGGCCTCGCGCGCAGCTACGAGCCACTGCTCGCCGACGATCAGCTACTCGTCGACGGCGCGGCACCGCAGCCGTTGATCACTGAGCTGCGGGCGGAACTGCCGGTCGCGTCCGCGGCACCGTTCACCATCACCGGACCTGTCGACCAGGCACGGCCACGTGGCCTGCCGCAGGTGGTCTCGGTCGCCGACGCACGGCTGCTCGACGCACTGGACGTGCCGTCCTCCGCGGGTACGGCGCTGGAGGAGGGCCGTGTCCTCGTGCTGACCGACGACGACTCCGTCGGGGGGACGTCGAACAGCAGGCCGCTGCGCTCGCCCCCGACGGTGTCCAGAGGATCGCGGTGGATCTCGTGCCCGAGGCTGTGCCACCGATCGTGCTGTCGACTGAGACCTTCCACCGCAGCGGCGCGCGACCGGCTCGCGAGCTCACCCGGTGGCTGGCGCGCACGCGAGGATCGCTGTCACCTGTGCAGGTACGGTCCGCTGAGGCGACCGCCGGCCGTCTCGGGCAGCGCGTGACGGTGGAGACGGGTCCGCCGGCGATCGCCGGCGACGCGATCCGGACCGCCGCGATGGCGGGTGCGGCGGCATCGTCGCTGCTTGTCGTCGGCATCGGGCTCGCGCTGATCGCGGCCGAGACCCGGTCCGCGGACGAGACGCTGGTGGCGATCGGTGCGCCGCCCCGGGAACGCCGAGGACTCGCCGCGGCGCGGGCGGTCGTCCTCACGCTCGTCGGCGGCATGCTAGCTGTGCCGGCGGGCCTGCTTCCGATCTGGGCCTGGCCACGGCCGCGGAAGCGGGCAGTGCGACACACCTGGCGATTCCGTGGGACGCGGTCGTGTTCACCGTCGTGGCCGTGCCGGCTGTCGCTGCAGGGGCAGCCTGGCTGTGCACCCGGCCGTCCCGGTCGACGCTGGCCCACCGACCGGCCTGACGTCGCATGCCGCCTGTCACGCAACTCACCGTATCCAGATGCGTCGTCGCCATCAGGTCCCATGAGACGGGCCCACGTCATCGCCCGTACGACCCAGCGTGAGCGTGGGAGGGTGGACATCGCGCCAGCCGGAGCCGCATCGGCGTCGTGTTTGGTGTGCCACGGCGGCACACGGGAGCGACCTCGTGACCTGACCGACGACACGGATCAGGCATCGCTGGTCGGACGGCCGACAGGCGCGCGACCTGAAGGTGACCTGGGGGGCGCGGAGGTCCAGCCGGGCACGTAGGCGCCCGACGACGCAGGATCCGCCGGTCACCGACGAGAGCCGGCGATCCGCTGTCGGACGATCGTCCCGGCTGCGCCTCGTCGCCCGGCGTGGTCGTTCGTCAGCCAACGCGACGACGCGCCGCCCGCCTCGCCGCCCAATCCATGCCGGGCTCTCGACGAGCAGGCGCGACTGCGACTATCAACCCTCCGCGCCATGCCGCCCGCGCTTCTGGAGTCGAAGGCGCAGCTGGGGTTGGCCCGAGGCCTTATGGATGTGTCGATTCACGAACGCGAACCCGTAGGCGAACCCGTAGGCGTCGTAGAAGCGACGACCGATGGCGTTGGCCTCGAAGACGTCGAGCTCCAGATACGGACGCGAGTCACGGGCACGGTCCATGAGCGCACGGCCGATGCCGCGGCCCTGATGGTCCGGGTCGACGAAGATGGCACCGACGTCGTTGCCGATGAGCGACAGGAAGCCGACCACGCGGCCGTCGGACTCGTACACCAACGTCTCGGCCATCGGAAGCCACTGCTCGGCGATCTGCCGTTGCTCGGTCGCAAGGAACTCTTCGGGCAGAAACGCGTGCGCGATCAACGACGCGCGGTACCAGACGTCGAGCAGATCACCGAGATCCGCGGAGGTGTACGGACGTAACATGGACAGCCGTACCCCCTGCTCACCGTCCCGCACCTGCCACGACGACATGTGGCACGCCCCAGGTCAACCACCGAGCGGCGGCCACGTCGTGTCCACCCGATCATCGCAACGGCCTTGCTTACGGGTGCCCCACGTCCGTCGCCGACGGACACGCGCCGTGTGACCGACGCCGCGGCGTCGTGCCTGGGTCCGCGGCCCTACGAAGCTTCTCTCGCGATGGCGCGGTCACCGAACATCCACCAGGTAGCGCTCGCCATCGTGTTTTGCCATGACCACGGGAAATGAGATCGTGCGGCCCGTCCGCGCTGGCACCGACCGACGACCTCAAGTGTCACGGCCCGGGCGGGTGACAGCACACCCGCTGAGAACTGAACGGCCGAGATCCTTGACGCCAGTGGTCCGGCCGAGTTGAAAGGCTCGTGCATCGGAAACTCCTTGAATGGCGGCATCGTCGAGCTGCCGTCGCACGAAGCGTCACTCCCTACCCGTCGGGGCGTTCCGGGTCGTTCGGCCCGGCATCGGATCGCGTTGGTCTCCGAGCTGCGCGGCACCGGCATGCGGTCACGGGTGGTGATGGGTGTGACGCTGCCGTGGCCATGTGCACCGACTACGCCGACGTGCTCGCGACCGCGGACCGTCGTCCAGCGATGCGGTTGGGATCGCTGATCGTCTTGCCGGTC
Organism: Euzebyales bacterium; assembly: GCA_035461305.1. NCBI lineage: Bacteria > Bacillati > Actinomycetota > Nitriliruptoria > Euzebyales > Euzebyales bacterium. The sequence continues at coordinate 27,217 of DATHVN010000031.1, forward strand.
TCGGCTCGGCCTCACAGTGAGGACTCACTGTCCAGCTCGCCAGGCGCACGTGGACCCTAGAGGCCGCGGACCGCCCGGAGGGTGTCACGGCCCTGCTGGGGCCCTGCCGTTGGTAGGACTCGGGGGGTGTCCTGACAAGACAGTCATGCGCAAGAGACCGATGTCGGTGTCGTCGGCCGGGGTGACGCCGCCGGTCTGCCCGCAGCTGTCCGACGAGCTGCGGGTGGCGTCGACCGACATCGCCGCCGTCGCCCGCGAGGGGCTGTTGGTGATGTCGGTGACGGGCCTGCAGGTGATGGCCGAGCTGATGGACGACGAGCTCGCCGGCCCCGCGCACGTCCTCAAGGCCCTCTCGGCGCCGCCCTCGGCAACCCAGACGTGCGCGAACGTGTGCCGGCACTGGTGCGGGTGGACGTGTCCGATGCCGGCCTGGTCTGCGCGTCGTTCGAGCATCTGACCGATGCCCGACGGGTGTCATCGGTCCGCGGGATGCCGCCCGAGAGACTCGGTGTCGGCGTGGCCGTGGTGGCTTCGGGCGCAGGTAGCGGTCGAGCGCCATCCCGGTGCGCCCACCGAAGGGCGCGACCGTCCGCGGCCGCCCTTGCCCCTCACGTAGAGCACTCGAGGTTGAAGTCGACGGTCCAGGGTCAGCCTCGCGAGCTCCGACAACCGCCCGCCGGTGTCGAGCAGTGTCCGGATGATCGCGGTGTCCCCCCGAGCGACGAAGTACTTGCCCGTACACCCGTCGAGCAGTGCGCCGAGCTGGTCGTCGGTAAGCACCGGTACCGGCTGCTCAGGCACCTTCGGTGGCGCATCTTCGTCATCGGGGTGACGCCGAGCTCGCCGTCGTCCTCGAGCCAGCGGAAGAACTGCCGCAGTGACCGGTACCGTGCGGCGGCCGTCGCGGGCTTCCAGCACTCGAGCAAGGACGCCAGCCATGCTTCGATGTGGCGTCGCTCGATGACGCCGACTCGACCGGCAGGTCCTGGTCGTCGAGCCAGGCGTCGAACTGCAGTGCCGCCTCGGCGAAGCTCCTGGATCGTCCGAGGTGACCGGTTGCCGACGCGCAGATATCGTTCCACACGCGGACAAGCTCGCGGACACGGCCTACACTGCGTGACGACGCACGACGGGACATGCGCGGCAAGTTAGTCGCTGTAGTACCGGTGTGCTAGGGTCATCCACCTGTCCTGTGGATCCAAAACCGCAGGTCAGACCCACAAAACCAGCGCCCTTAGCTCAGTGGATTAGAGCATCTGACTACGGATCAGAAGGTCGGGGGTTCGAATCCCTCAGGGCGCGCTCCGCATCTGTGCTGGTCAGCGGCCTGCAGCGTCCTCGTCATCGCCTCCGTCGCGCGGCGGTGGGCGATCTCTGGACCCAATCCTGGACCCACTGGCGTCGCCGACGACGCGATCGACCGCGTCGGAGATGGCCTGCACGGCCTGGTCCATCATCCGTTCGCTGACGTGGGTGTAGATCTCCCGCGTCGTGCGGCTGTCAGCGTGCCCGAGCAGCTGTTGGGCGACCCGCTCGTGCACACCGCTCTCCGCGAGCGTCGTGCCATAGGTGTGACGCAGATGGTGGATGCCGCGGTGCTCGACGCCCGCACGTTCGGTGACGCGCCGCCACACGCGTGACAGGTTGCGCTGGTTGATCGGCCGCCCGTTGCGGGTAGTCAGGATCAGGTCGTTGTCGTCCCACACCGCCGCCTGCGCGCGTTGCTCCGACTGTCGCTGTAGGTGCTCGCGGAGTATCGCGACGGTGATGGGTGGCAGCGGCAGCCACCGGCGACCGCTTTCAGTCTTGACGTCTTTGAGCACCGGCGACAGCGGGTCGAGTTGGTGACGCAAGCACAGCAGCCCGGCGTCGAGGTCGACGTCGGACCAGCGTTGCCCGAGCACCTCCGACAGCCGCATGCCGGTGGCGTGCACCAGGAAGATCGCGACGCCGAGGTCCTCGTCGCGCGCCGCGTCGAGGATCGCGGCCTGCTCGGCGTGCGTGAACGGCCGCCGCTCCGTCGGCCGGTAGCTCGGGCCGCGCACGAGCTGGGCGACGTTGCGCGGCACCAGTCCCCACATCACGGCCTGGCCCAGTGCGATCCGTAGCACAGCGTGGGACAGCTGCACCGTCCTGCGTCCCTTGCCCGCCGCCAGCTCATCGTTGATGAACCGCTGAACGTGCATAGGTGTCAGCTTGGCCAGCTTGATGCGCCCGAGACCGGGGACGAGGTGGCGGCGAACAGTGAGCTCATAGCCCTGCTTCGTCTTGCTCGCCAGGTCGCCCGGTTCGACGATCTCGCGGATCCACGCGTCGAGGAACTGCTGGACGGTGGCGCGGCCGGCATCGGTCGACAGCCCGAGTTCACGCTCGCGCAGCCGCTGCTGCAGCTTGGCCCGCAACTCGGCCTTGGTCCTTGCCGAGACCTTCGCGCGGCGGCCGCGTTCGTCGCGCGGGAGCCGACCGACCCACAGCTGCACTGACGCGTCCCACGTGATCGACCCGTCGCCATCCGTCCGCCGCTTGGCCATCGTCAGTCGACGTCGTAGCCGGACGCGTCCGCGCGGAGATCGTCGACGAACGCGGCGAGCGCATCGCGCGGGATCCGGCGGCAGCGTCCGATCCGCACGGATCGGACCGCGCCGATCCGGAGCAGCTCGTACATCTTCGTCCTCCCCACGCCGATGATCTCCGCCGCTTCCTCCGCGGTGAACAGCAGCTTGTGCATCAACATCGCCCCCAAGTCGGCGTCCGTCGCGGCGAACGAGCCGGTCGCATCGCGCTCCGCGAAGGCGACTGGTGGCCCGCTCAGCCAGTGATGGGCGACGTGTAGCGGGGCGCCTGGCAAACACCTTGCACGACCGCTTGCGCGTCCGCTGGCTTCTCGGCGGCCACCTGTGGATATCCGTGCCAGCGATCTGCAAGTTCACCTCCGACGTCGGTTTCTCCGGTTTCTCCCTTGCAGAGACCTTGCGTGTCGGCTGGCAGCGGTCAGATCGCAGTGTTTCCACTGCCGGCCTCACTGACATTTCGCTGGCATTCGACCGGTACGGGGCCCGACGCGCTTCTCCGTATGGCCGGCCGTCGGGACGAAATTTCTTGGCCGCCGGTCCGGTGAGCGGTCGTCGGGGAGCGCGTCGAGGGTCTCGGTGGGCACGGATGGCCCGATCTGGACGCCCCGGAGGGACGTGCCAGCGAATTGCCAGTGGGTCTGCAAGCGAATCTGCAAGGACTTTGCAAGGACCGCGGGCTCATTGACTGCTCGGAGACGTGCGCGCCGGCGCGCGTCGAGCGAGCGGAGGCCACGCGATGCCCACCGACCCCCGAGACGCCGAGAGCCGAGCGCGACACGACCAGCAGCACCAGGCGCCCGGACGGGACGCGTGGTACCAGGGCAGCCGGGTGCGGCTGGATCTCAACGCCGAGGCCGCCGTGCAGCTGCGCGATGCCCTCGACCCGATCGTCCGCAGTGAACCGGCGGGCGCCGCGCTGGCTCGGTTGGATGTGCGGCTGCCCGACGGTCGTCCGTTGCGGTTGTCGGTCCGGCTGACCGACGCCGGCACGATCCGCGACCCGGACGGCACCTGCCGATCCTCCGAGGGTGTCGCCTACGTCGACGTCTCGGGCGACTTCGACACCCACGTCGCTGCCAGGCAGGTCATCGATGCAGCGACGAGTCCGTACCACGACGTTCCACGGTCCGAACAGGCCGCCGCCGAGCTCGACGCCGCACGTGTTGACCGGGCGCGCGGCGGCCGAGCGCCTACGGCCGCCGCGCTCGACAATCAGACGCGAAATGTCGTGCGCGCTCGCGCGCAACAAGCGGCCGACCACACCCGCACCCAGCGGATCGCCGACGTCGTCCGTCGCAGCCGAGATCTGGGGATCGGCTGGGACCAATGACGGACCGCCGCGCGCCCGCAGCAGTCGCCGGCGTGGCCTCGCGGGCCCCGATCCCATCGCTGCCGGACGGGCCGCTGGCATCGGCATTGCAGCGCAATGCAAGCGTGTGCTTCGGTCGTCGCCTCGCTGCTCCTCGGTGGACTGGGTGCTCCTCGTTGTGGCGGTGTGGGGCGGGTGGCTGCTGATGGTCGCGTCGGTGGCCGCGATCCGTGCGGGCGATTCTGGTGCGAGCGTCGCCTACTACGTCGATCAGGTCAGTCACGATCGGCACGACTACTACGCCGGCCATGGTGAGGCGCCGGGCGTGTGGCACGGCACCTTCGCGGAACATCTCGGCCTCTCGGGCCACGTGGCCGCGGAGGACTTCCGCGCCGTCCTCGAGGGTCACGACCCCAGCAGCGGCGAGCCGCTCAAGCCGCGGGCGAACCGGCGGGTCGCCGCGTGGGACGTCACGTTGTCCCCGCCGAAGTCGATCTCCGCACTGTGGGCCCTCGCACCCGTCGACACCCGACGCGAGGTGACGGAGGCGCAGGCCGCGGCGGTCGACGCCGCCATCGGCTACCTCACCTCCCACGCGTGCGTCGCTCGGCTCGGCCGCGACGGCGTCGACCGGCAGGACGGCGCCCAGCTGGGGTTCCTGCGCGCGGAGTTCACGCACCGCTGCTCCCGCGAAGGCGACCCCCAACTTCACACACATAGCGTTCTGGTCAACGTCCTCGAGGCGGCCGACGGCCGCCGCGCAGCACTGGACGGTGGGTTGCTATTTCAGCACGCCAAGGCCGCCGACGGCATCTATCAGGCTGCCCTCCGGGCCGACCTGACCCGCCGCCTCGGTGTCGACTGGGAGCGTCGTGACGAGCAGTGGCAAATCGCCGGCATCCCACCCGGCCTGTGTCGTGAGTGGTCCAAGCGGCGCAGCCAGATCACTGCGGCGCTCGCCGCCCGCGGCCTCGACCCCGACACCGCCTCCGGGCGCGCTGCCCAGACCGCGGCGCTCGCGACCCGCCACCGCAAGGTGCACGTCGGCGACGGTGAATCGCTGCACCATCGGTTCGCACGTGAAGCCGTCGCCGCTGGACTTGCGCCACACGCGGTCCTCGAGGCGGCGCTGCCATCACACCCGCAACACCACCGGCAACCTCGCGCGCAACCGATCGAGCGCAGCCCACGGCTGCTGGACGCGATGACCGGGCCAGACGGCGTGACCAAGCAGGCGTCGAGCTTCTCCCGCCGCGACGCGATTATCCACCTCTCCGCCCGCGCCGCGGTCCACGGCGCCAGTGCCGACAACGCCGCCGCTCGCATCGAGATCTTGGTCAATCGGCTGCTGCGCGACGACCGCGTCGTCCCCGTCCTCGCACCCGCCGCCCGCACCACCAACGACGTACTGCGCGTCCGCGACGCCACCGGGCGGATCATCCGCACGGTCGATCAATCCGAACGCCGCTACACCACCATCGACCTGCTCGCCGCCGAGACCGAACTCCTACAGCGCGCCACCGGCCGGCAGCACGCCGGCGTCGGACGCATCCCCGGCGGGATCGTCGACCGGGTGCTCGCCGCCCACCCTGGGTTGGACCTCGACCAGCAGGCCATGGTCCGCACGCTCGCCTCGTCCGGTGCGGGCGTGGATGTCGTCGTGGGCAAGGCCGGGACCGGCAAGTCGACGGCGCTCGGCGTCTACCGCGCCGCACTGGATGCCGCAGGCGTCCCCGTCGGCGGCGTCGCACCGTCTGCGACCGCCGCGCACCAACTCGCCATGTCCGCTGGCATCACCGACACGGCAACCGTCGACCGGTTGCTGGTCGAGCTCCGACACGGCCGCCGTGCCCTGCCGCGCGGCGTGGTCGTGGTGCTCGACGAGGCCGCGATGTGTCCCACCCGCACCCGCCTCGCACTCCAACGCGCCGTCGACGCTGTCAACGGCAAGATCGTCGACGTCGGCGACCACCGCCAAATCCCGTCGGTCGACGTCGGCGGCGGCCACTACGCCCTCGCCCAACGCCTCGGCGCCACCGTCCTCGGACAGAATCACCGGTTCCGCGACCCCGTGTACCGCGACGCCGCCGAGTTCCTCCGCGACCGCCAGCCCGCCGCCGCGGTCGAGGTCCTCCGCGCGCAGGGCGCGGTGTCCGATCACCACACACGACCGGTCGACGCGTGGACGGAAATGGTCGACGACTGGCTCACCCACCGCGACAACGGCCACAGCGTGCTGATGCTCGCCACCGAACGCGCCACCGTCGCCGAGCTCAACCGGCTCGCCCGAGTCCACCTCGTCGCCCGCGGTGAGGTCGCACGACGCGCACGCACCTACCGGGCGGTCGGTGACCGCCGGACGATTGCGCTCGGGGTCGGCGACGAGGTCATCCTGCGGCGCAACCACCAGCTCACCCAACCCGACGGCACCACGACCGCCGTGCGCAACGGCATGACCGGCCGCGTCACCGCCACCCGCCGCCGACACGTCACGGTCCAACTCGACGCCGCCCACCAGACTCTAGGAGGACCCACGAGTGTCGTGCTGCCGGATGGTTACGTCGGCGCGCACGTCGACTACGGCTACGCCCGCACCGTCGACACCGCCCAAGGCGCCACCGTCGATCACAGCCTGTTCGCGCCCTCAACGTCGGCCACGGCCGAGCGGGCGTACGTCGCGCTGTCCCGCGGGCGGCTGTCCAACCGCATCTACGCCACCCACGACCGCGCGTGGATTGACGCCCTCGGCCGACGCCGCAGGCACGCGCTCGCCGTTGACCAGCAGCCCGCCGTCGACCGCTCGCCGACGCACGTCACGCGACCTCCCACGCTCGCTCGCGATCACGACCGTCAACCGCCACTCGAGGTCGGCCTGTAGATCGCCGACGTGCCCGCGGAACGGTTGAGTTGAGATGATCTCCGCAAGAGCTGATGTATCCGGACCGGCTGCCCGATGCGGCGTCAGCCGTCGCCGACGGGCCGTACTCGGTTGTCGTGCCGTTTCAGGGCGCGCCTGTGAATCGCCAGCGTCCCGATGCTTCGAAGCCATCACGGCCTGCCCACCCTGTCGAACGCCATGCCAGCACAGTCAACGGCGCGATTGCGGTCAGCGGCCCGTACACGTCCACGTCGTACCGCCAGTCGTACTTCTCGTCGTACCGCCCCACCACCGCCGCGTCCGCCCCTCGACCGGTCACCCTCCCCTCGACGATGACGACGTCGGTGTCGCTGCCAAGATGCACGGTGACGAGCGGGTCGACGTCGAGCGAGCTTGCGACGATGGGGCTCCCGACGCTGAGATGCAGCACGTTGGCGTGCCACACGCCCCATACCGGCCGTGGATGCGGGTGGCCCGGCCCCCGGGCGATCACCCAGTAGGTTCCGGCGGCCTCAAGCTGGGCTTGCACCCACGACCATGCCAGCATGCGCGCACTGCTCGGCTGGCCGTACATCACGAGCTGTTCGCTGGTCGGTTCCACGACCTGGACGGTAGCGGATGACCGCGACCGCACGCCGACGGCCGGCGGCGATCACCGGGTGCCGGCGTGATCGGTCGAGCGGGTCATCGCCGGGCGAGTGGCTCGGTGGGTCCCGTGACGGTCACTGCGCTGGGGACCTTCGTCGCCGGATCAGGGCCGCCCATCCGATCAACCACAGGTTGCCTCCGACGATCCCTGACACGAAGGCGAGCCAGTCGGGGATGAGGGAGCCTCCGAGCGCAACGGTCAACGAGGCCGCGCCAGTCCACACCCCGACGGCCAGTCCAGCGAAGCCGAGCCAGCGATGCACCGAGGCGTCCAGCAACGTCGCTGCTGCCAGCAGGCTGACGGCCAGACCGTAGAGCATGATGACCCACATGAGCGCCAGGCCCACCATGGCGTCGGCCGTGACCTCGGCCACCTCGGCCAGCGTCGCTCGCGCCGCCAGGTCCGCCGCTGCGAAACGGTCGGCCATCGCGGGCAACCCGAACCCGTCCAACGAGAACTGCACCGCCAACACGCCGGCCCCGATGGTCGCCACGGTAGATGCCCATTGCGCCACGAGACGCGCCCGCGTGTCGTCAAACAGCGCGGAGGAGCTTCGCAGCCCCACGGTCCACAGCACCACTCCGATGATCGAACCGAAGTGGACCAGCGCATAGCTGGGGCGGTCCGCGACGAAGCGCAACGCCGCCGCGCCCGACCCTTCGGGAAGGTCCCCGTGGGCTGCGCCCATCGCCAGCGCGAGTGCGGCGCCACCGATGATCAGCGCGGAGCTGGCGTGGACCGTGTGCCGCAGGTCTCGTGCACGGGCGGTCATGGGCCTCCCCCGCTGCGTCGGGTCACTGTGCGCGGCGACAGCAGTGTCGCCAGCGCGTCGAGCACATCAGCAGCCGACGCGGGACGCAGACGGATGCCCTTGACGGTGGCGATCACGAGCTCGGTCAGGACGCCCGGGTCGCCGTGGACCTCAACCGAGGTCAGCAGTTGCGTGAGTGCCTGCCGCCACCCGTCCTCGACTGCCTTGACAGCCGCCGCGATGGCGGGGTCTCGTCGGGCTCGCAGGTCGATCTCGGCCAGGACGACGAACAGGTCCGGCTGCGAGCGCATCATCGCGGCCAGGGTCGCGAGATGGCCGCGGAGCCGCTCACCGGGCGCGCCATCGTGCGGGATCGTGCTGCGCAGCGGGTCTGTCGCGAACGTTACTACAGCGGAGATGAGATCCTGCTTGGTGGCGAAATGGTGATGCAGTGACGAGTGGTCGATGCCAGCGTCGGCCGCGACCGCTCGCAACCGCAGCCCCTCGAAGCCGTCGCGGGCGATGACATCGAATGCGGCCTGGACGAGCGCCGAACGCCGGTCACCGCGGACCAGATCAGCCATGCGACCCACACTACCCCACCAACCAACCACTTGGTTGCCGACACGGCGGCAAGCGTCGCAGTACCCGGGATGCGTGATGCTTGCCGGCCTGGGCGACTCCGGCATCTACGCATGATGCGCCTCGATGCAGGGGCAGGCCCCAGTACACGGAGAGGTCACTCGTTCCCTTACCGTTACTTACTGCCTTCGGAAAGGGCAACGCCACCTACTTCAGTACGCTAGCGGTATCGCTCTCTTCGGAACCATATTACTCTTCCTTGTTGTAGATGACGGGCATCTGGCCCTGCCATTCCTGCCAGATGTCGTTGTCAGTAATCAGATCTGCCATGAAGTGGCCGACATTGATTCGGCTGGTCTTCCCTGCATCAAAGATCGCACTCCTCGTGGGCGACGGATGTATTTCATACTCAGAGACGGCGCTCTCATCGATCAAGCTATCTGGTCGAACTGCTGCCCACTCGATCAGTTCATTGCCTTGGCCGATCTTGCTGCGCAGATGATCTGCAGCTTGCTCATTGTCTGCGTGCGGTGGCAAGACCAGACGTAGGAGTCCAACAATCAATTTCTGGAATAGGGAGATTGGTTCATTGAGGTCGCGATTGCGGTTGCCGGTGGTATTCATAAGCACAAACTTGGTTGACCCTTTCGGTCCGTTCGCCTTAATGGCAGTACACAATCGGCGCGTTGCGTCGGTGACGAGTCGGCGCGGTTGGCCATACATTCCCTTGAAGTTCGTATTGTGGCCGAGACATGACGCCACCGCATCGCAGCCTTTCACGTGCTTGGCCAGCTCGGCATCACTCAGATCTAGGAGGCTGGCCTGAACTACAGACAAGTTGTCGTGAGTCCTGAGTGCTTCGGGCAAGCTATCCGGTGAGCGCACGATCACTTTGACGACGTGTCCGCGTTGCAGCAATTGTTCGACGAGCAACTGGCCAGTCGCGCCGCTTGCACCGACGACGAGTATGTTCATCTCTTCTCCCTTGCATCTTTCGTCGAATCATGGGGCAGAGCCCGAACGCGACCGCTCAGGGTCTCCTGCACCGAGCCTCGTCGGACCCATGGTGGCGAGTCGCTGTCGACCGAGGAGAAATGTTCGTCCATGTTCCGGAGTCTCGCAGCCAGGTCCTCGTCGCGCGAGGGGCTGACTCCCCCGGACCGAGCAGGCACGTGCGCTCCGAGATGGCACAGCTCGGCTCGGCGGCAAAACAGATGTTCCGCCGCCCCGCGCGCTGTGCTGGCGGGTGTCCAGCAATCCGGCAATCCAGTGCGGCGGACAATGTGCGTATCAGAGATTCCGTGCGGTTGGCGGCTACTCGGGGTCCG
>DATHVN010000032.1 GCA_035461305.1 Euzebyales bacterium
GGGACGACCGACATGATTCGGCGTCGCGACACGACAAGATTCGCTGTCCCTTGACAAGGAAATCATTACGCGGTTGTGTTCGTTGGCAGAGCACGTCGCCCGCTCGAGGCGGCGTCGTGACCGGACGGCTGCTATGGCAACTTGTTGGCTGACAGTGCAGGACGTGGAGCCCCTCGGCGTACGCGTTGGGGCTCAGCGTTCCGCGATCTTCAACACTTGGCGTGACGATTCGTGCTCAGGGTGAGGCCATGGCCCACCATCGGCGACCCCCAAAGTGCTAGGGGACATGATGCCCTCATTGAATTATGCGGTGCTGTGCGACTACGCCCGCATTGACCCCGCGAGCGGCGTATGCCACATCATCGCCGCGGGAATTGACACGATCGTTGGCGACACGGAGCCGTTCGGACGGCAGATAGGCGTCGCCATACTGCTCGAGTTCACACGCGGGGAGTGCGGACGACCACACAAGTTCGAGCTGCTTGTGCAAGACGAGGACGGGCGTCAGCTTGTACGCGACATCACCACTGTCACGCCCGAGTGTAGAGACGACCTGCCCCCAGGCTGGAAAGCCCAGGCAGGCGCGGCGCTCAACTTCTCGGTGGTTTTCCCCTCGTTTGGCAACTACAGCGTGGAGCTGTTGGTGAACGACTCGAGCTTCAAGAGCATGAGACTCCGGACAGTGCCTGAGCGGCAAACGGTGCCGATGCCGACGGACAGACTGTGAACGCTCCCGTCCTCTCGACCCCCGCCACACGCGCGGATCGAGACTAAACTATATCGCTGAAAATGACATAAGATCGCGATGCCCGGCCCAGCCGCGGCCACCCGGGCCAACCGGGTAGCATCTGGCTGTGTCGAGATATGCCGCTGGCGGACGCGGCTAAAGATGACGGTGGCAGCCGCGGCGAACTAGTCGGCATCCAGGTCGTCCGGCCGGCGCGGGAATGGCCACTGGCGGAGATCCTGAGGAGATGGCTGCAGCCGGATCAGCAAGCCACCGAGCTGAGGGAGCTGGAGAGTCAGGGTTCCTCAAGTGCGACGCTCGCGTGTTCCCGGTAGCAGTCTGACGTTCACCTGACGCCGTCGAAGATCCGGTCTGGCAGGCTTCCCCCCGAGAACGCGTCACCGGTCGCGCTGTGGACAGGCCTCGTCATTTCAGGAGGTGCGTGACACCGCCGCGGCGTTGGCGGCGCACTGACAGCCCGCACCCCGCTGACGGTCAGGGACGGCTGGGCCACTCGTCGATCCACGTCACATACGACGTGTGGGGGCATCTGTTCCCGCCGCAGGACCAGGCATTCGCTGAGGCGTCGAACGCCTCGCTGCGCGAGTCGCTCGGGGCACCTCCGTGCACGCCGACGGCACGATGAGGTGAATGCGCAGGTCGGAGGCATGAAGCTGGCGGTCAGCACAGGCCTCCCAAGTCGGGAGTCGCAGGTTCGATTCGTGCCGGGGCACCCGGCGTCACGGCTGTCCGGCGGCGGGCGACGACGTGCGGCAAGGTGGAGCGTGATGCCCGTCCTGATCCGCGTCGCTGTCGCCGCCTACATCCTGGGCCTCTCGCTCGCCCTCGTCGTGGGCCACTGGCCCTTCGAGGGCCCGATGCTGCTCGGTGCGGCCGGCCACGGCATCCACGCGGGGGACCTGGCCGTCGTGGTGGCGACCCTCGTCGCCTGCCTGGTGGTGCTGCGGTCGGACTGACGGCAACGTCGGCCACCGCCTCCGGGCGACCGGGCAGCGACGCGCCCGCAACCGTGCGTACATCCCGCCGCATCTTCACGCAGCGGGTACCGTGCCGCCGTGTCGTTGGAGCTCACCCCACTCGTGGTCGCCGTCATCGGCGCCGCCGCGTTCCTGATCGGGTTGTCCAAGGGCGGCGTCGGCGGCGGCATCGGACCGCTGATCACGATCCTCGTCGCCGTGATCGTCACGCCCTCGCACGCGATCGGTGTGCTGCTGCCCCTGCTGATGATCGGCGACCTCGCCGCTGTCTGGGTCCACCGCGCGGACTGGGACCGTCACATCGTCGCGCGCCTGCTCCCGGCCGCGACGGCCGGCGTCGTCGTCGCGAGCCTGTTTCTGCGGCAGACGTCCGACCGCGGCATCGAGATCTTCCTGGCCGTGCTCAGCGTGGCGTTCGTGTCTACCGCCTCGCAGAGCCCAAGCTGCGCCGCGCCCGGCTGCACGCCCGCACGGGGCTGGCCGTCACCGCCGGCCTGACGAGCGGCGTCACGTCCACCGTCGCCCACGCCGGTGGTCCGCCCATCGCGATCTATCTGCTGGCGGCGCAGACATCGCCGGTCACGTTCGTCGCGACGACAGCGGTGCTGTTCTTCGTGATCAACTGGCTGAAGGTCCCCGGGCTACATGGCGGCCGGGCTGCGGGACGCCAGCATGGTGCGCGTCGCGCCGGTTCGCGATCCTGATCTGGCCCGGTGTCGCCGCCGGACGCTGGCTGGTTCAGCGGGTCCCGGCCACGGTCTTCGAGCGCGTCATCCTCGCGCTGCTGGTCCTGGCTGCGATCTAACTCGTGCTCGGCTGACCTGCGCCTTTTGACCGGGGCGCACGGGGGAACACTTCGTCCATGGCTTACGCAACCATCAGCCCCGTCAGCGGGGAGACGCTCAAGACCTACGACGACCACGACGACGCCGAGCTCGACCGACGCCTGACGGCGGCCATGGACGCCTACCACCAGTTGCGCAGCACGACGTTCGATGACCGTGCCGACTGGATGCGCGCGGCGGCCGACCTGCTGGACGACGACGTCGAGTCGACCGCGAGGATGATGACCACCGAGATGGGCAAGACCCTCGCTGCGGCGAACGCCGAGGTGCACAAGTCGGCCAACGGCATGCGCTTCTTCGCCGACCACGCCGAGGAGTTCCTGACCTCGATCGACTACTACGCCGAGCCGGTCAACGCCCGCAGGGCGATGACGATCTGGCAGCCGCTGGGAGCGGTGCTGGCGATCATGCCGTGGAACTTCCCCATCTGGCAGGCGATCCGCTTCGCCGCGCCGGCGTTGATGGCCGGCAACACGGGCGTGCTCAAGCACGCGTCGAACGTGCCACAGACCGCGGAGTACCTGGGTGGACTGTTCGCGCGCGCCGGCTTCCCGGAGGGCGCGTTCCAGCACCTGTTCGTCGGCAGCGACCGCATCGGCGGCGTGATCGGCGACCGCCGGATCCGCGCGGCGACGGTGACCGGCAGCGAGGGCGCGGGGCGCGCCGTCGCCACGTCCGCCGGCCGCCACCTCAAGAAGACGGTGCTCGAGCTCGGTGGCTCGGACCCGTTCGTGGTCATGCCCAGCGCCGACCTGGGGGAGGCAGCCAAGGTCGCGACGACGGCGCGGTGCCAGAACAACGGCCAGAGCTGCATCGCGGCGAAGCGCTTCATCGTCCACGCCGACGTCTACGACGAGTTCACGGACCTGTTCGTCGAGCAGATGGCCGCCCAGACGCTGGGCGACCCGATGGACGACGGCACCGACATCGGCCCGCTGGCGACGGAGCAGGGTCGCCGCGACGTGGCGGCCGCCGTGACCGAGGCGGTTGAGGCGGGCGCGAAGGTGCTGCTCGGCGGCGAGCCGCCCGAGCGGCCCGGCTGGTGGTACCCGGCGACGGTCGTGACCGACGTACCCGAGGGCACAGCGATGTACGACGACGAGGTTTTCGGCCCGGTGGCCGGGCTGTTCGAGGTCGCGGCCTACGACGACGCGGTCGCGCTGGCCAACGCCGTCCCCTTCGGTCTGGGCTCGAACGCCTGGACCAACGACCCGGCCGAGCAGGAGGCGTTCGCGCGCGACCTCGACGCCGGAATGGTCTTCGTCAACGGCATGACCACGTCGTTCCCGAGCCTGCCGTTCGGCGGGATCGGCACGTCCGGCTACGGGCGCGAGCTGTCCCACCTGGGCATCCGCGAGTTCTGCAACGCCAAGACCGTGTGGGTCGGCGAGCCCGGGCCATCGTCGAGCTGACCCACCGCGCACGTCCCGGCGTCAGCGTCGGGCGCCCGGCGGTAGCGGGCCACCCTGACCTCGGCGGCGGTCCGCACCGGCTGCGGCAGCGCGGCTATCCGCCCGCGCAGCCTGTCCGCGTCGACGTGATGGGCGCTTGGCCCCATCGCGACGAGCGCTGCGACGGCGTCGTGGTCCAGCGCCAGCGGATGGCGGTGGATGTCGGCGCCCTCGGGGACCAGGTGGCCCTCCAGCGTGCGGGCCAGCCGCTGCGGCTTGTGCTCGTCGACGGTCAGCAGGTCGAGCGCATCGACGAGGTCGCGCAGGTGGTCGGGGGTGGGAGTCACGACGATCGCGGCACCGCCCGGTGCGAGCACCCGCGCCATCTCGGCGCCGTCGCGAGGCGCGAAGACCGACAGCACGAGCGCAGCGACACCGTCGCGCACCGGCAGCCGCGACCACGCGTCGGTGACGACCGCACCGATCCGCGGATGTGCCCGCGCGGCCCTGCGCGCCGCGTGCTTGGACAGGTCCAGCGCCAGGCCCGCGCGGTCGGGTAGCGCGTCGAGCACCGCCGCGAGGTGGTGGCCGGTGCCGGCGCCCAGGTCGAGCACGCAGCCCGCCGGGGGTGCGAGGGCCACGGCGGCGGCCGCCACTGTGGCGCTGAGCGGCGCGAAGTGTCCGGCGTCGAAGAACGCCTGCCGCGCCGCGACCATCGCGGCGGTGTCGGCCGTGCCGGTCCGAGCGTCGCCCCGCAGCAGGTTGACGTAGCCCTGCCGGGCGACGTCGAACGCGTGGCCGCCGCCGCAGCGCACAGTCCGACCGTCAAGCACCAGCGGCCCCCCGCAGTGGGGGCACGCGAGCAGCCCGACGACGTCAGCCAGCATCGGCGGGCTCGGCGTGAGACAGCTCGGCGTCGACCACCGCGTCACCGGCAACGCCGACCTCGACGGGCCCGTCGCCGGCCAGGCCGACGACGAGATCGGTCAGGCAGGCGCGTCCGTCGTCGGCGAACACCTCGATCGACGACCGGTCGATCACGACGTCGAGGTCGACGACGTCTCCGGACGTCACCGCCGCAGTGTGCACCCCGGCGAAGCCCTGCCCGATGCCGGCTGCGCCGGTGCGGTCCAGCGTCACGGTCCCGGCCGCGGCGTCGTGGATCAGCTGCGCGTGGGCGTCCCGGGCGGTGACCGTGACCACCGACCGCCCCCCGCCGTCGGCGTGCGACCGCAGCCGGACCCGGGCGGCGCCGGTGCGCAGTGGGACGGCGGTCGCGTCGAGGGCGCGGGATTCCCCGAGGTGACGGGAGAGCTCGTCGACCGGGCGCTGCGCGAGCACCCAGCCACCGGCGCCGTCGGCGGCGAGGCGCACCTGGCGCGGCAGTGTCAGCTGCCCCCGTGCCGCGGTCGCCGGCACCTGCGCGGCGTACATCCAGTTGCTCATCCACGCGATCCAGATGCGGCGGCCGTCGGCCACGTCGGACCACGACTGGGCGGCGTAGAAGTCAGCGCCGTGGTCCGCCCAGCGCGCGACTCCGTCGGGCGTGAAGGTCGCCCCGTCGAAGCCGCCCGTCCAGTAGCGGGTGCCGGACCCGCCCGCCGGGCCATGCTCGAGCACACCGACCGTCAACACCCACCGCTCGTGGGGCGGACCGTCGACGGGCGGTGCGAACAGATCGGGCGTCTCCCAGACGCCGTGGGGCCGGTCTTGCGCCGGCACGAAGGCGCCGGTGGGCTCCCACGTCACCAGGTCGCGCGACGCGTAGAAGCGGGCTCCGGCGCCAGCGGCCAGGACCATAGACCAGTGACCGTCGTCGGGTTCGCCGAACCAGCTGACCTTGGGATCGCGGAAGTCCACCACACCGTCGGGCTGGCGCAGCACCGGGTTACCGGGATGCGCCTGCCACGTCCGTCCACCGTCGGTGGACCCGGCGATGCTCTGGACCTGCGTGGCGGGCGTGAACTGAGTGTAGATCGCGACCATGGCGCCCGGGCCGAAGCCCGCCGTGCCCCGTCGGTCGATGACCGCACAGCCGGAATAGACGGTGCCGTTGTCGTCGGGGTACAGCGCGATCGGCAGGTCGCGCCAGGCCATGAGGTCGGTGCTGACAGCATGACCCCAGTGCATGGGGCCCCAGTCGAGCGAGTGGGGGTGGTGCTGGTAGCACAGGTGCCACTCGCCGTCGTGGAACACCAGCCCGTTGGGGTCGTTGAGCCATCCGGACGGCGGCTCGTAGTGCAGCAGCGGTCGATGCTCCACCGGCTCCTGCTCCTCCCCTGCCGCACATCCGTCGTCCCAGCCTCACGGATGGGATGAAATCGCTTCTACCACGGGTCAGCGCCATGCGACCACATCGGGCTGATGGTGACCCATTGATGTACGCGGAGTGTGGACTTACGCTCATTGACGCCCCGGCATGAGTGGAGCGACCACGTGAACGCGAGCATCGGTGACGTCGCGCAGCTCGCTGGAGTGTCGGTCGCGACCGTCAGCCGGGCGATTCGTGGCCTTCCCAACGTGTCTCCCTCGACGCGGGACCGGGTGCTCAAGGCCGCCGCGGAGCTGCAGTACGTCGCCCATCCGCACGCGTCCCGCCTGGCCGCCGGACGCACGATGACGGTCGGCATGGCGGTGCCGTTGCTGACCCAGTGGTTCTTCACCCAGGTCGTCGCGGGCGCCGAGGGCGTCCTGGCGGCAAACGGTTACGACATCCTGCTGTACGGCGTCCCGGACACGTCCACGATGCGCCGGTTCGTCGACGACACGGCGTTCAGCAAGCGGGTGGACGGCCTGATCCTGGTCGACCTGCCCGTCACCGGCGACGAGATCGAACGCATGTGCGACCGAGGGCCCGTCGTGACCGTCGGCGTCAGCTCCACGTGTGCGCCATCGGTGACGATCGACAACGTCGAGGCCGCCGCCACCGCGACCCGTCACCTCGTCAACCTGGGCCACCGGCGCGTTGGCCTGATCAGCCACCTGCCGCCGCAGGCGCTGGAGTTCGCCGCGCCGGTGCAGCGCCGCGAGGGCTACGAGCGGGCCCTGGCCGAGGCCGGCATCGAGATCCGCGAGGAGCACATCGTCCCGGGCAACTTCGCCCTCCAGGGCGGAGCGGAGGCCATGGCGCAGCTGCTCGGCGTGGACCGCCCGCCCACCGCGGTGTTCGCGGAGTCCGACGAGATGGCGATCGGCGCGCTCAAGACGGTGCGTGACGCCGGGTTGCGGGTGCCCGGCGACGTGTCGATCGTTGGCTTCGACGACCATGACATGGCGGCGTACATGGATCTGACGACGATCGCCCAGCCGGCGATGCAGCAGGGCGAGACGGCGGCGACGCTGCTGCTCG
This sequence comes from Euzebyales bacterium, assembly GCA_035461305.1. NCBI lineage: Bacteria > Bacillati > Actinomycetota > Nitriliruptoria > Euzebyales > Euzebyales bacterium. The sequence continues at coordinate 7,311 of DATHVN010000032.1, forward strand.
ACCTGATGCGCGACGACGCCCGCACCGACGGCGCCGAGGTCACCAGCGTGGTGATGCCCACGCGACTGGTGGTGCGCTCGACCACGGGACCCGACCACAGCATCAGCTCACGCGCCGGTTGACGCGCGCCACGGCAGTGGCCTCGTGTCGCCCCAGGCCTGTAAACCCTTGCGGTCCGGGCGTTGGCCCGCGATGATGCAGGATGCGCCGGCCGCCCGGCGGTTGCCGAGGCGCGCGGACGCCACCAGTGAACTCGACAGCGAGGTGTGAGAGACCATGGCCAGAGTCGTGTATGACAGCGTGTACAAGCGCTTTCCGGACGGCACGGAGGCTGTGAAGGACCTCAGCCTCGACATCGAGGACGGGGAGTTCATGATTCTCGTGGGCCCGTCGGGGTGTGGCAAGTCGACCGCGCTCCGGATGTGCGCCGGGCTCGAGGAGATCTCCGAGGGTCAGATGATCATCGGCGACAGGGTCGTCAACAACCTGACGCCCAAAGAGCGTGACATCGCGATGGTCTTCCAGTCCTACGCGCTGTACCCGCACATGACCGTCGCGGAGAACATGGGCTTTGCGCTGAAGCTCGCGAAGGTCCCGGCGGACGAGATCGACAAGCGGGTCAAGGAGGCGGCCGAGACACTCGACCTCATCGAGTACCTGCACCGCAAGCCCAAGGCGCTGTCTGGTGGCCAGCGCCAGCGCGTGGCGATGGGTCGCGCGATCGTCCGCGAGCCGCAGGCGTTCCTGATGGACGAGCCGCTGTCGAACCTCGACGCCAAGCTGCGGGTGGCGATGCGCACACAGATCGCCGAACTCCAGAACAAGCTCGGCGTGACCACGCTCTACGTGACCCACGACCAGGTCGAGGCCATGACCATGGGCGACAGGGTCGCGGTGCTCAAGCGCGGTGAGCTGATGCAGGCCGACTCACCGCAGCACCTGTACGACAACCCCGACAACCTGTTCGTCGGCGGGTTCATGGGCTCACCGGCCATGAACTTCGCCGAGGCGAAGTTCTACAAGGAGAACGGCCAGTACAAGGTGGCGATCGGCACCGGTGATGAGCCGGCCGTGCTCGACGTGAACGACGGCGCCATCGATCGCTATCCGAAGGTGCAGGACTACGAGGGCCGGAACATCGCGCTCGGCATGCGGCCCGAGCACTTCTTCCCTGCTGACGGCGAGACCCCGAGAACCATCGTGTGGCCGGATCGCCGCGTCACCCTCGTCGAGCAGCTCGGCGCCGAGATGCTGGTCCACTTCGGCACATCCGCGCCGCCGATCGTGACCGAGGACATGCGCGAGGCCATCGACGACGAGGATGCGTTCGCCGAGCTGCAGCGGCAGGGCCGCGAGGGCGGCCAGCACTTCACGGGCCGCTTCGGGCCCGGCAACCCACCCAAGGTCGACGACCTCGTCGACATCGGGTTCCGCACCGACTACCTGCACTTCTTCGACACGCAGTCCGGCGAGGCGCTGCGCTGACCATCGCGCAGCCGTAGGGCGACCGACGAGCCGGAGCATCGCGGCCCGCACCCGGTGGGTGCGGGCCGCACGTCGTGGTGGATGACTGGGAGGCGGCACGGCCGCCGTCGCGGCGTAGACGCGCGGCCGGGCTGGCTGCGGTCGTGGCCGCCGTGGTCATGGGCGGCGCGTTCGCGGTGCTCCGCGACGCCCGCGCGCCCGCGCCCCACGTTCGGGGTCGAACGCGCGACCGACGATGCCGTGGTGTCGACCGTGCCGACCGAGGACGTGTGGCCCCGTCCCCAGCCGGGGCTGTGGCGGTTCATGCCCGCCGTTCGCCTCACGCCGCGGGTCGGGCATGCCATGGTCTGGGGCGGGCACGCGGTGTTCGTGTGGGGTGGCTTCGACGTCGCCGGCCTGCCGTTGAACGACGGCGCGCTGTTCGATCCGGCAACCGGGACGTGGGAGCTCCTGCCGCCTCTCGCCGGCGTGAACGCCACCGCGTCGTTCGTCGCCTGGTCCGGCGCGGACGTGTTCATCGTGTCGGCCACGGCGACGCGGGTCTTCGATCCGGACCGTGGCGCGTGGAGCACCCTGCCACCACCGCCCCTGCCGGATGGCCACATCGTCACCGCCCAGGTGGTCGGCACCGGTGACGGCGTGGTGGTGCTGAGCAGGCACCGCCGCGACGCCGAAGCCCCGCCCGCGATGTTCCGGTTCGAGCACGCCGACCGTCGGTGGCGCCGCCTGCCGGACCCACCGGTGCCCATGTCCGACGACGATGTCGTCCTCGCCGACTCCGGCCGCGTCGTCGTCCACACCGTGCCTCGTTCGGACGGCCGCCTGCGGCGGCCCAACTTGACCTGCGCCGCCGCGACGCCCGTTGGCGGGCGGCCGCCGTCTGACCCGGCCTGGGAGACCGGCCGCTCGCACGCCTGCTCGGCACGGTGGAAGGCGACTGTGCCGGGCTCGTCGGTGTGGGCGTGCCCGGAGCGCGTGGCTACGCGGCCGCCGACGACGGCAGCGGGTGGCGTCGCGCCGAACCACCACCCCTGCCGGCGTCGCCGCAGGTCGACGGCCTGTGGGTCGGCGACGGGCTGATCGTGTGGAACCGGCTGACCGGCGTGGGTGCGCACCTCGAACTGCGGTCCGCGCGGTGGACGCGCTTCGCGGGCTCACCCGTCACCGACGGGGCGCCCCGGCCTGCAGCGTGGACGGGATCCACCATCGTGACGTGGGGCGGGTTCGATCCGGCCGGTGCGGTCTACCGCGTCCGCTGACCCGCTCACGCTGTGTTGCATGGGACTCACATGAAAACCCTTTCCGTTTGACGTCGGAGTGGGAGTAGCATGAGCGGTGACCGGCCAGGGTGACCGGTGTTCACGTCCTCGTAGGAGATGAGAGATGGCCGTTCGGGCCGTCGTCGTGGGTTCGCTGGTGATGGACCTGGCCTTTACGGTCGATGTCCGCCCCGGACCCGGTGATGTTGTGATCGCGTCCGATTTCGCTCGGTTCCGTGGCGGCAAGGGCTACAACCACGCGGTGGCGCTGGCGCGGATGGGCGCCGAGGTGTGCATGATCGGCGCGGTGGGGCGCGACCCGTACGGCGACGCGTTCCTCGCAGCGCTCGAACACGAGAACGTCGACGCCAGCAGGGTGGTGCAGCTGCGTGGCACCCCTACCGCGGTCGCGGTGCCGCTGATCACGCCGGACGGTGCGGTCGGCTACGTGCAGTACCCGGGTGCGAACCGGCTGCTGGCCGCGGCGCACTGCGCCGACCTTCCCGACTGCGACGTCCTCCTGCTGCAGGGCGAGGTCAGCGCCGCGACGTCGTGCCATGCGGCGCGGATCATCCGTGGCCGCGGTGGTCACGTGATGCTCAACCCCACACCGGTCGAGGAGTTGACCGACTCGCTGCTCGAGGTGCCGACCGTCATCGCGATGAACCAGCACGACGCTCGGCGCCTGCTGGGTGTCGACGCCGACGTCGACGGCCTCGAGCTCGCGCGACTGCTCCACACCGAGGGTCGAGCGGCCGTGGTGACCATGGGCGCCGGGGGTGCCGCGTGGGCCGACGACGACGGCGAGGGCAGCGCCCGGCCGCCTGTCGTCGATGCGAGCGACACCACGGGGGCCGGTTCCAGCTTCAACGCGGCGCTCGCGATCTCCATCGCAGAGGACACCAGCCTCGAGGACGCGGTGCGGCTGGCCAACGCGGCCGGAGCGTACTCGTCGACGGTGATCGGTGCGGAGCCGAGCTTGCCGACGCGCGCCCAGGCCGAGGCGCTGCTGGTCCCGGCCTCGGCCTGACTGCCCCGACCTGCGTCGCTCCACGGGATGGTGCACCACCGGCGGATGCGACGACGTGTGCAACGGCCACGGCCCAGTGCGACAGGGCACGGGCCGGCCGGTGAGCCTGGGCCGGCCGGCCCGTGGACCGGTCAGATCGCCGCGAGTGCGCGCAGCACGTCGACCCGGGCGGCGCGGCGTGCCGGCATGACCGCCGCCAGGGTGCCGACGACGGCCGCGGCCAGCACCGCCAGCGCGATCTGGCCGACGGGAAACGCGAACGTCGACACGCCCTGGTCCGCCAGCGCCTGGACCGACATCCAGCCGAACACCGCGCCGACGGTGATGCCGAACATCGCGCCGAGCACTGCGATCAGCACCGACTCCCACCGCACGATCGACCGGACCTGGCGGCGCGTGGCGCCGACCGCCCGCAGCAGGCCCAGCTCGCGGACCCGCTCGAGCACGCTCAGGCTCAGCGTGTTGATGATGCCGAACAGCGCGATCAGGATCGACAGGCCGAGCAGTGCGGAGACCAACCCGAGGATCTGGTCGACCCGGCCGGCGAGCTCCTCCTTGTACTCCGTGCTGTCCTGCGCGGTCAATGCCGCGTACTCGTCGGTGACGCCCTCGATGGCGGTGCGGGCCTGGCCGACGTCGACGCCGTCGGCGACCGTCACGTACAGGCTGAACACGCCGTCGTCGGGCCGTTGGCCAGCATGGTCTCCTCGTCGATGAGGTAGTCGACGTCGAGCCCGCCTCCGTCTATGACGGCGCGGATCGGCAGGCCCCGCTCGCCGCCGGTCGCGAAGGTGACGGGCAGCGTGTCGCCGGCACCGACGTCGAGCCGCTCCGCGGCGTCGTCGCTGATGACCAGGCCACCTTGCGCGAAGTCGTCCAACGAGCCGTCGAGCGTGTCGAACGCGAACGCCGTCGTCAGCTCGTCGGGCTCGATCGCTGCGGCGATGCCGACACGTCCGCGCACGGCGATCTGTCCGTTGCGCATGTCGGCGGACGACGCGACCTCGGGCAGCGCGCTGACCGCGTCGTCGACCTCTGCGGGGAAGCTCTCGACGTTCGTCGTGCGCACCTGCAGGTCAGACACGGACTGCTCGTCGATCGTCGCGGTCGCCGAGTCGCGCAGGGACGCGCCGAAGATCAGGGCGAACGTGACCAGCCCCAGGCCGATCATCAGGGCCGAGGCCGTCGACGCCGTGCGCTGCGGATGGCGTTCTCCTGCGCGAGCGCGCCGCGGATGCCCAGGCGCGCCAGCGGCCAGCCGACGATCCGCAGCAGCGGCCGCGCGACGAACCCGGCGAGCAGGGCGGCGCCGAGCAGCAGCGCGACCGCACCACCGAGGACGACGGCGAACGGCGCCTCGCCGAACAGCCCGGCGCCCAGCAGGCCCAGGCCGGCGGCGGTCAGCAGCACGCCGAGGACGGTACGGAGCCTGCCGCTGCCCTGCTGATCGCCGATCGCGACCGCCTGCATGGCCGCGACCGGTGGTACCTTCAGCGCCCGGACCGCCGGCAGCACGGCCGACAGCAGCGTGACCACGATGCCGACCGTCAGGCCGATCCCGATCGTCCGTACCGCGACCACGAGGTCACCGGCCGGGATCTCGATCCCGAACGCCACGAGCAGCTGCTGTAGCGCCATGGCGACCAGCACGCCCGTTCCGACGCCGACGACTGAGGCGAACGTGCCGACGACGAGGGCCTCGAGCAGCACCGACCCCAGCACCTGCGCACGGCTGGCGCCGACGGCACGCAGCACCGCAAGCTCGCGGGAGCGCTGTGCGACGATGATCGCGAACGTATTGTTGATCAGGAACGCTCCGACGAGCAGCGACACGCCGGCGAAGACGAGCAGCGCGCTGCCCAGGAAGCCAAGGATCGTGTCGGTCGCCTCCTGGGCCTCGCCGGCGAGCTGGTCGCCGGTCACGAGCTCGTAGTCGGCGCCGGCTGCAGCGGCCACGGCGTCCCGGACGTCGTCGAGGCGCGCGCCGTCGGCGGCGAGCACGTCGACGCTGGCGTAGCCGCCGTCGTCGGCGAGCAGCTCGAACGCGGTGTCGGGGTCGAACAGGGTGACCGACGCACCGGCGAGGCTGTCGACACCGTCGCCGAAGCCGAAGGCGCCGACGACCTCGTACTCCTCGATGGACCGTCGACGGCGATCCGGACGGTGTCACCGACGGCGTAGCCGTTGCCGGCGGCTGTCGCCGCGTCGAGGGCGACTTCGTCGGCCGCCGTCGGATACCGGCCGTCGCGCAGCTCGGTCGGCGACAGGTCGTCGACCGTGGGCGCGTTGAAGCCGAGCGCCGGCGGGCCCTGGCCGCTGCCGAGCGGCTGGCCGTCGGCGCCGAGCAGGCCGATGACACCCTCGACGTTGCGCTCGACGGCGGCGACACCGTCAACGGCGGCGGCGCGGTCGGCGACGTCCGGCGGCACGCCGGGACGAGGGACCTCGAACTGGTCGCCGCCCTCCGCGTTGTCGAGCTGTGAGATGCCGCGGACGCTGAAGTCCACGCTGCCGGTGACCTGGCCGAACACCGAGTCGAACGTCGAGCGGGTCGTGTCGGTGTAGATCAGGGTGCCGGTGACGAACGCGACACCGACCACGATGGCCAGGGTGGTCAGGGTCAGTCGCACCTTGTGCGCGAGCAGGCTCGAAAGGGTTGCACGCCACATCATCAGGCCTCAAGCAAGCGAAGCGGTAGGACACATGAGCAGTCAGCCCCCCAGGCGCTTCATGTGGTCGAGCACCCGGTCCGAGGTGGGCGCGTGCATCTCGTCGACGACGCGGCCGTCAACCAGGAAGATCACGGCGTCGGCGTAGCCGGCGGCCACGGAATCGTGGGTGACCATCACGACGGTCTGGTCGAACTCGTCGACAGAGCGCCGCATGAAGCCCAGCAGCTCGGCACCGCTGGTCGAGTCGAGGTTGCCGGTCGGCTCATCGGCGAACACGATCTCGGGACGTCCGGCCAGGGCCCGCCCGACGGCGACCCGCTGCTGCTGGCCGCCAGACAGCTCGGCGGGGCGGTGGGTCAGCCGGTCACCGACGCCGAGCGCGCGCACCACCGTGTCGAGCCACGACCGGTCGGGCGCGCGACCGCCGAGGCGTTGCGGGAGGATGATGTTCTCCGCCGCCGACAGGGTCGCAGGAGGTTGAACGACTGGAACACGAACCCGACGCGGTCACGGCGCAGGACGGTCAGCTCGCGGTCCTTCAGCGCGGTGGCGTCCGTGTCGCCGATCAGCACGGTGCCCGACGTCGGCGCGTCGAGCGCGGCCATGCAGTGCATCAGCGTGGACTTGCCGAGCCGGACGGACCCATGACGGCGGTGAACGCGCCGCGCGGGAAGCCGACGGTCACGCTGTCGAGGGCGCACACCGCCGTCGGCCCCTCCCCGTACTGCTTGACCAGGTCCACGCAGCGCGCTGCGAACCGTTGATCGTCGTGCTCGATGGTCGCGACCGTGTCGCCAGCAGCGACGGTTGGGTGGGGCGATGACATGCCGGGCTCCTTGTCCTACGTCCGTGTCGTGCGTGGCAGTGTCACGGCGGCACCGCTCGGTGTCATCGGCGTGGCGGATGATCTGTGGACCCACCATGCGGTGGACATCGGAACCGCAGTGGTCCGTCGGCGGTGGCACCGATGACGATCCCGACACTAGGAGCGCGCCCGGCAACGGTCTGTCGGGTGCCACCCCTGTCCCCCGGCACGACCCCGAGATGGCGCTCGGGGACAACCCTGAACGGCACGCGACCACGGCCGGTCAGCGGCGCGGCGCGCGGCGTGGATCAGCTCGGGCGCCGGCGTGTCCTTGAGCTGGAAGCCGCCTGCGCCAGCACGCAGGGCCGCGTACACCAGCTCGCGGCGTCGAAGGTCGTCAGGATCAGCACCTTGACCGGGTCGACGGCGGCGGCGCCCGCGAGGCACCGAGTGGCGTCGATGCCGTCGGTGCCGGGCATCCTGATGTCCATCAGCACGACGTCGGGCCGGGTCGTGCGTGCGAGGTCGACGGCCGCCTCGCCGTCCGCCGCCTCACCGACGACGTCCGCCGCAGGACCCTCGTCGACGACGATGACCCGGACACCACGCCGTCGGACGGCGAGGCGGACGTGCGCCTTCGTGCGCCCGGCGTGGCGCAGCGTGTTGGTCAGCGCCTCCTGCACGGCGATCACCGCGACGCCGTTGGCGGCGACGTGGTGCCGCTCCCAGGCGATGCGGGCCCGCTCCCCGCGACGGCAAGGCGCTCGCGTTCTCCACGCTCACGATCGAGCTTGCGTGCTCACTCCTCGAGCGCCTCTGCCCGTTCACGGGCGACCCTGCTACGGTCATCGAGCGCCGCGGCGGCAGGGCAGATGACGACATTCGAGATGATGTACTGCGGGCTGCCGGTCACGGTCACCGCGACGAGCGTTCCGAGCAGCATGACGCCGAGGGTCTGCAGCGCCTCGCGTCGGGGACCGGTGCGCCGCCACGGAGTACAAGGGCGATCAGCAGCGCGATGCCCCCCGTGGGGAGGCGCTGCAGACCCTCGAGGATCGCAACCGCACCCACGATGGCGAGGACGACGGCCGGCGCGATCCTGCGCGCGACCAGCGGGACCGTGCCCGAGACGACGACCAGCATGGCCACGGGTTCGGGGCCGCCCGTTCGCCGAGGAGGTCGACCGACGCCAGCACGCGCACCAAGGTCAGCTCGGCCAGCATCACGACAGCGCGCCTCCACCGCGTCCGCGACCCGCGGGGGACGCGCCCGGAACCAGCTGACCACGGCATCGATGCGGTGCACACCGTGACGCTACCGCCGACCCGCCGTCGCCGGCATCCGTCGCTGTGAGGATCCGTACGTCCTCCGCGGGTACGACGCCGCGCGTGCCATGCTGGCCGTCCATGCCGACCTCACCGGTGACCCGCGTCGACCTGTTCACTGTGCCACTGTCGGCCGTGCCACGCGCGGTCGGCCGGATGGCGACCGACCGCCAGCGGCTGCGCCGCGCCGACCCGGTCTTCTGGAAGCTGCTGGGCACCGGCGACGGGCGCACGTTCGACGCGCGCGACGCCGACCTGCGCCGCTGGGGTGTGCTCACGGTCTGGCCGACGGAGGACCACGCCGCGGACTTCTCCACGCGCCACGACGTGGTCGGCGGCTGGCGTCGCCTCGCCGATGAGCACTGGTGGGCACTGCTGCGCACGCTGCGCGTGTCGGGGTCGTGGTCGCGGCGCCAGCCGTTCGGCGCGTCAGACGGGCAGCGGGCGACCGGCCCCGTGGCCGCGCTGACCCGCGCCCGGCTGCGCTTGTCACGGGCGCCCCGGTTCTGGCGCTCGGTGGCCGCGGTGACCGCCGACCTCGACCGCGCGGACGGCCTGCGCCTGCGGCTGGGCGTCGGCGAGGCGCCGCTGGGGCTGCAGGGCACGTTCAGCCTGTGGGACTCCCCCACCGCGATGCAGGCCTTCGCCTACCGGGCGGCTCCCCACCGCGACGTCATCCGGCGCAGCACCAGCGAACGCTGGTACGCTGAGGAGTTGTTCGCGCGCTTCGCCGTCGCCCACCACGGCGGCACGATCTTCGGCGCCGACCCCCTGGCCGGCTTCCGCGTGTAGCTCGGTGGCCGGCAGTGTAACGCGTGGCCGCTCGTCGGACCCTGACGCGCGTGTGCACCGTAGTATTGGCGCCCGTGCGAGACGTGGTGGTCATCGGAGCGGGTCACAACGCGCTGGTCGCTGCCTGCTACCTGGCCCGCGAGGGCCTCGACGTCGAGGTCGTCGAGCGTCGCGACGTCGTCGGCGGTGCGGTGTCGACCGTCGAGCGCTTCCCCGGCTACCTGATGGACGTCGGCTCGAGCGCCCACATCATGGTGCGCCACACCGGCATCGTCGAGGACCTCGACCTGGCCGCGCACGGACTGGTCTACCAGGACCTCGACCCGTGGGGCTACGCCCCGTTCGGCGACGAGGCGATCGCCCTGCACGTCGACCTCGACCGGGCGTGCCAGTCGATCGCCAAGGTGTGCGGCGATGCCGACGCCGACGCCTACCACGCGTTCGCGAGTTCCTGGTCGGCCTACAACCTCAAGGTGTTCGACGCGTTCCAGCAGCCGCCGACGGGACGGCACCTGGTGCGCAACCTCGCCGGCATCGGCCGGCTGTCGCGGGAGCCGTCGATCGAGCTGGGGCGTCAGTTCCTGTTGTCGGGCGACGAGCTGCTCGACCTGCACTTCCGCGACGAGCGGCTCAAGACCGCGCTGGCGTGGATGGGCGCACAGTCGGGACCGCCGACGCATCAGCCGGCCACCGCCGAGCTCGTCGCCTGGAACATGGTGATGCACCGCCTGCCGCCCGGCCATCCGACGGGCGGGTCGGGCATGCTGTCGGTCGCGCTGGCCCGCCGTTTCGAGTCCGACGGCGGGACCCTGCGACTCGGCGACGCCGCGACCCACGTGGAGGTCGGCGCGTCCGGCGTGCACGCCGTGCAGACCGCCGAAGGGGACCGCATCCGCTGCCGCACGGTCGTCGCCGGCTGCCACATCCTCGAGACCGTCGACCTGCTCGGCGGCAACGGGCTGGGCGACACCGCGCACCGCGTCAACGTAGGCAACGGCATCGGCATGGTCGTGCGGGTCGGCGCGACGTCGCTGCCCCGATACCCATCGGCGACGGGACCCGAGGCGTGGGGCGGCATGCAGCTGCTGGCGCCGTCACGGCACGCGCTGCGCGCGGCATGGGCCGACTACCTGCTGGGTCGTCCACCCGCCGAGCCGATCCCGCTGGTGATGACGTTCTCGGCGTTCGACGACACGATCGCGCCTCCAGGCAGGCAGAACATCACGATCTGGGCGCAGTGGCACGCCTACGAGCTCGCCAACGGCGAACGGTGGGATGACATCGCCGAGCGGGAGGGCCGCAAGCTGGTCGAGGCCGTCGACCGCGCCGCGCCCGGGTTCGCCGACAGCGTCGAGCACATGCACGTGCAGACGCCCGTCGAGCTCGAGCGCGAGCTCGGGCTGCGCCGCGGCAACGTGATGCACCTCGAGATGAACCTGGCGCAGATGTTCTCGTGGCGTCCGACGCACGAGCTGTCGGGCTACCGCACGCCGATCGACGGGCTCTACCTCACCGGCGCGTCGACCCATCCCGGTGGCGGGGTGTTCGGCGCGAGCGGCCGTTCGGCCGCGCGCGTGCTGCTGGCCGACCGGCGACGGCGGTGGTGGCGTCCATGGGCATGAGCCACGCTGAGGAGTCGCTGGACCGGGGCCTCGCCTCGGCGGCCGTGGCGCGCGTGGTCCCGGTCGCGCTGGCCGTCACCGTCGTCGCGCTGCAGATCGTCTACCCGCTCGTGCCCCAGGGACCGGCACGCGACCGCCTGACGGTACTGATCGTCGTATGCTTCGCGGTCGCGTCGCTGACCCATGCGCTGGTGTGGCGCGGCGTGGGCTTCGCGGTCGCGCTGTTCGCGACGACCGCGCTCGGCGGCCTGGCGATCGAGGTGATCGGCGTGTCGACCGGCCTGCCGTTCGGCGAGTACCACTACCTGGATTCTCTGGGCGCGCAGCTGCTGGGGGTACCGGTGGTCGTGGCGCTGGCGTGGACGATGATGGCCTACCCCGCCTACGTCATCAGCCAGGTCATCGGCGGCGGTCCGGCGCGCGCGGCGATCGTCGGCGGGTGGGCCCTTGCGTCGTGGGACCTGTTCCTGGACCCGCAGATGGTGCAAGCCGGCCACTGGGAGTGGCAGACCACCGGGGTGGCGCTGGCCGGCATCCCGGTCACCAACTACCTGGCCTGGTTCGTCGTCGCCACCGTGATGATGGCGACGCTGCGCGCCCTGACGGCGCCGGAGGCTGCCGTCGCCGACGACCGGGTTCCGCTGGGGCTGTATGGGTGGACCTGGGCGTCGTCGGTGATGGCCCACGCGGTGTTCTTCGGCCTGCCGGTCTCGGCACTGGTCGGCGGCATCGGCATGGGTCTCGTCGTGCTCGCCCTGGTCCGCGCGCTGCGATGACGGGCGTGGCGCCGGCGTGGTGACCCGTGCCGGCACACCGGCACCAGCTGCCACGGCCGGGCGAGCGTGGCGGCCAGCGCCGGCACACCGGCACCGACTGCCACGACCGCGTGGGCGGGCCCCGGCTGACACGCGCCCCCAACGGGCATTGCGCGCCGGGGTAACGGCGACCGCCGCGCTGCTGGCGCACACGGTCGTCAACGCCCGGCTGCTGCGCCGGCCGCCGACGCGCCGGCAGCCGACCCGACCCGTCAGCGTTCTGATCCCCGCGCGGGACGAGGCCGACCGGATCGGTCCCTGCGTGCGGGCAGTGCTCGACAGTGACTGGGACGACCTGCAGGTGCTCGTGCTCGACGACGGCTCGACCGATGGGACCGCCGACGTCGTCCAGCGCGTGGCCGGCGGCGACCCACGGCTGCGGCTGCTCACGGGCGACCCCACGCCGGCTGGCTGGCTCGGCAAGACCTGGGCCTGCGCCCGGCTGGCCGAGGCCGCCGACGGCGAGGTCCTGCTATTCGTCGACGCCGACGTCGTGCTCACACCGCACGCGGTGGCCGCCACGGTCAGCCTGCTCGACGACGGCCTCGACGTGGCCTGCCCCTACCCGCGCCAGGTCGCCGAGAACCCGCTCGCGCGACTGGTCCAGCCGCTGCTGCAGTGGTCGTGGCTGACATTCCTGCCGCTGCGCGTCGCCGAGACGTCGCCGCGTCCGTCGCTGACCGCGGCCAACGGCCAGATCCTGGCGTGCACCGCGGCCACCTACGCCAAGATCGGCGGCCACACCGCGGTCCGCGGCCGGGTGCTGGAGGACATCGCGCTGGCGCGCGCAGCCAAGCGCGCCGGGCTGCGTGCAGGAGTCGCCGACGGCACGACGCTGGCCACCTGCCACATGTATCGCGACGACCGTGCACTGGTCGCCGGCTACACCAAGAGCCTGTGGTCGGCGTTCGGGTCACCGGCGGGCGCCGCGGCCGTGACCGCGCTGCTCGCCTGGTTGTACATTCACCCTGTCGCCGCCGCGGCGCGCGCGCTGCGCCGCGGCGACCGCTCGACCGCCCGGGTCGCCGCGCTCGGCTACGCGCTGGGCGTGGCCGGCCGCACGGTCACGGCACGGCGGACGGCTGGCCGGACGGCGGACGCGGCGGCGCACCCGCTGTCGGTCATTGCGCTGCTCTGGCTGACGGGTCGCAGCGTCGTCGGCCACCGACGCGGCACTCTGGAGTGGCGCGGACGGCCGATCGCGGACGGCCCCGCACGCAGCAGCAGGCGAGAGACGAAGAGGCGGACATGACCCGCATAACCGTGGTGGGCGCCGGGGTCGGCGGGCTGGCTTGCGGCGCCAGGCTCGCGGCTCGCGGCTACGACGTGCAGGTGTATGAGCAGGCCGACGTGGTCGGGGGCAAGCTCGGATTGCACGAGCAGGACGGCTTCCGATTCGACACGGGGCCGTCCCTGCTCACGTGGCCGCAGGTGCTGCACGACGTCCTCGAGGCCACCGCCCCCGCGGACGGCGGCGCACCGGTCGACCTCGAGCGGGTCGAGCCGATCGCCCGCTACCACTACCCGGACGGCGCCATCCTGGATGCCTACGGCGAACGCGACCGGATGCGCCGGTCGTTCGACACCGCGCTCGGGTTGGGAACCGGCGCCGCGTGGACCCGCCTGATGGACCGCGCCGGGCGCATGTGGGACGCGATCGAGGGCCCGATCCTGTCGCAGCCGCAGCACGGCGTGACGGGGCTGGTCAACCAGGCGCGCCGCCTGACCGACCTGCAGAAGATCGCCCCGCACCGCTCGTTGCGCGGCATCGGGCAGCAGTACCTGCACCACCCGCACCAACAGCAGTTCCTGGAGCGCTACGCGACCTACACCGGGTCGGACCCCCGCAGGGCGCCGGCGGTCCTCGCGACCATCCCGTGGCTCGAGCAGACGACCGGTGCCTGGTATGTCGACGGCGGGCTGCACCGCATCGCCGAGGTGCTCGCCGAGCGCATCGTCGCGCACGGCGGAAACGTCCACACGTCGGCGCGCGTCGACGCCGTCGCGACCAGCGGCGACCGGGTGACCGGCATCACGCTGGCCGATGGCACGCGGGCGCCCGCCGACATCGTGATCGCCAACACCGAGGCGCGCACGCTGTACGGGCGGCTGCTGGAGCACCCCGGCGCGCCGAAGTGGCGCCGGGAGCTCGAGCGGGCCGAGCCCTCGCTGTCGGGCTTCGTCGTGCTGCTCGGGCTCGACGGCACGACCCCCGACCTGGCGCACCACTCGGTGCTGTTCAGCGCCGACTACGACGCGGAGTTCGACGCGATCTTCGGTTCGGATCCCCAGCCGGTGGCCGACCCGACCATCTACGTGTCGGTGCCGGACGACGCGACGACGGCGCCCGACGGCAGCGAGGCTTGGTTCGTGCTGGTCAACGCCGCGCGCCAGGGTCCGGTCGACTGGGACGCCGGCGACAGGTCGGCCCGCTACGCCGAGCACGTCATCGACCTGATGGCCAAGCGCGGCATCGACGTCCGCCACCGCATCCGGACCTCGGCGTGGATCAGCCCGGCCGACCTGGCCCGGCGCACCGGTGCGATCGGCGGCGCCATCTACGGCACGTCGTCCAACGGCTGGCGCGCGGCCGCCATGCGCCCAGCCAACCGCGGACCGATCGAGGGCCTGTACCTCGTCGGCGGCTCCGCGCACCCCGGTGGCGGCCTGCCGTTGGTCCTGAAGTCCGCGGAGATCACCGCGAACCTCATCGGCGGCTGACAGCGTCCGCGGCGTCACGCACGCTCGCACACGAGGCGGTCGGCCGGCTCACGACGGTGCTGCACGCCGCCGACCTCCCGTCCCGTCCGGGACCTGTGGACGGGGTGGTGTTCATGGCCTCGCGACGCTGCAAGTGAGCAACGACCCGGGGGGACCGGTGGGCACGGCTGGTGGACTCCGCCGTGGAACTGCTCGTGTCGGCCCGTCAGCCGTCGGACCGCTGAGGGTCACCGGCCGGACGCCAGGTCAGCGCAGCTCGCGGCGCAGCGCGACGACCAGTTGCGCGATGCCGACCAACGTCAGCACCATCAGGACCGCGATCGACCAGCCGGCGAGCTCGGCGGCACGGTCCGGGGCGGAGCCCGCGAGCGCGAGTGCGATCGCGCAGCAGATGACGCGCGAGGGCCGCTCGCCCACCGTGATCACGGCGGCGGGATCGGCGCCGGCGTTGCCGGCCCGTGCACGCAGGTACTCGAGGAGGAACATCGCGACGCCGGTCGTGACGGCCAGCCACGCCGGCGCGCCGACCGCCCATGCCGCGGTCAGAAACAGCGTGTCGGTGAGGCGGTCGGCTACCGAGTCCAGCACGTACCCCCACCGGGTCGCGCGGTCGGTCAGCACAGCGACCGCTCCGTCGAGGCCGTCGCCGAACCCGCTGACGACCAGCAGCAGCGCGCCCGCCACCGCCCACAAGCCGCCGAGCCCGGCGAGCGCGACGACGCCGAGCGCCAGCCAGACCGCCCACGCGGTCAGCACGTTGGGCAGCACCCCGACGGTCGCGAGCGGGCGTGCGGCGGCGTGCATCAGCGTCAGCCAGCCGCGCAGCAGCCGCGTAGGACGCGCGTCGTAGCCCTCGTGCGTGGCGCTCCAGCGGTCCAGATACGTGTCGAGGTCGGGCACCGGCTCGGTCGGCAGCCTGCGCGAGAGCACGGTGACCGCGACCATCACAACGATCGACACGACGAGGGCGGCCACGTACATGCCTGAATCGTAGGTGTCGCCGCGACTGGACGTGCCAGGGTGCGGTGAGGCTCGCACTGCGCTGCGGGCCGCGTGCGTCGTCTAGGCTTCCCGGTATGACGGGACCTCAGGAGGGCGGCGGCGCGCGGTCATGGCTCGATGCCAACCGGGCGTACGCCCACGAGTTCAGCGACGGCGACCTGCCCAAGCGGCCCGCGCGCCGTCTGTTCGTGCTGACGTGCATGGATGCCCGGGTCGATCCGATGCGGCTGCTGGGACTCGAGCTGGGCGACGCCCATGTGATGCGCAACGCGGGGGGCCGAGTCTCCGACGACGCCCTGCGCTCGCTGGTCCTGTCGTCGGCGCTGACGGACACGCGCGAGGTGGTCGTCATCCACCACACCGACTGCGCCCTCGGAGCGACAACCGACGACCAGGTCCGCGGGGACCTCGCCGATCGAGGCATCGACGTGGGGAACCTGTGGATCGGCGCGTTCGACGACCTCGACGCCAGCGTGCGCGAGGACGTCGCCACGTTGCGGTCGGCGCTGGCGTCGGCCGACATCGCGGTCAGCGGCTACGTCTACGACGTGCGGACCGGCGCGCTGTGCACCGTCGACGAGGGCTGAGCGTGGTGGCGGGCCTCGTCACGGCCGGCGTCACACCGGCGGGTCCACGCCGAGGAGGTCCGCGACGAGGTCCAGCGGCAGGCCGGCGACCGTGTCGAGCCGTCCCTCGATCGCCATGACCAACGCACCGCCGCCGCCCTGGATCGCGTAGGCCCCGGGTTTGTCCAGCGGCTCGCGCGAGGCGACGTAGGCCGCGATCTGCTCGTCGGTGTAGGCGTGCATCGTCACGCGCGTGACCGCGACCGCGGCGCGCTCCGTGCCGGCGTCGATGTTGACGACCGCCACACCCGTCGCCACGGTGTGGCTCCGGCCACACAGTCGCTGCAGCATGCGCGCGGCGTCGGCGGCGTCAGTCGGCTTGCCCAGGACGATCCCGTCGACGGCCACCTCGGTGTCGGCCGCGATCACGATGCCGGTCATGTGGGTGCCGGCGACCGCCCGCGCCATGCGCAGCGCGAGGTCGCGCACCAGTGCAGTGACGGGCAGCGGCCCGCGGACCGCCTCGTCCACATGGCTCTCCTCGATGTCGAAGGCGAGCCCCAGGCGTCCCAGCAGCTGACGCCGCCGCGGCGAGGCCGACGCCAGGATCAGTGGTGGCGTCACCGTCTGGCCTCCTCACGCTTGCCCGTGACCGTCTGACCCGGAGCGTCCCGGCACCCGGACCCGTCAGCCGCTTCTACCATGTCGGTCGCCACGGCGCCGCGGGTCGTCCGCCACCGCCGTCCACCGTTCGGAGCTGACCATGAAGTTGGGCATCAACCTCGGCTACTCGGGGGCGCAGATGGGCGACATCCTGCCGCTGGTCAGGCTCGCGGACCGCATCGGCGTCGACTCGGTGTGGGCGGCGGAGGCCTACGGGTCCGACGCGGTGACGGTGCTGTCCTACCTCGCGGGCCAGACCGAGCGGATCGCGCTCGGCTCGGCGATCCTGCAGATGCCGGCCAGGACGCCGGCGAACACGGCGATGACCGCGATGACCCTCGACGCGCTGTCGGGCGGGCGGGTGATCCTGGGGCTGGGCGTGTCGGGGCCGCAGGTCGTCGAGGGCTGGCACGGCGTGCCGTACGGGCGACCACTGACGCGCACCCGGGAGTACGTCGAGATCGTGCGGCGCGCCATCGCGCGGGCCGAGCCGCTGGCCTTCCACGGCGACGAGTACCGGATCCCCTACGACGGGCCCGACGCGACGGGGCTCGGCAAGCCGCTGAAGTCGATCATGCACCCGGTGCGCGATCGCATCCCGATCTACCTGGCTGCGATCGGTCCCCGCAACGTGGCGCTGGCCGCCGAGATCGCTGACGGGTGGATGCCGATCTTCTACGCACCCGAGCACGAGGACGCCTTCGCCGAGCACCTGCAAGCTGGCTACGACGCCGGCGGACGCGAGCCCGGAAGCTGCCGGATCGCAGTGACCGTGATGGTCGCCGCGGGCGACGACGTCGATGCATGCCGCGACCGGCTGCGGCCGCAGTTGGCGCTCTACATCGGCGGCATGGGTTCGCGGGAGAAGAACTTCTACAACGACCTGGCGGTGCGCTACGGCTACGAACAGTCCGCCGCGACCATCCAGGACGCGTTCCTCGACGGCCGGCGCGATGAGGCGGCCGCCGCCGTGCCCGACGCGCTGGTCGACGAGGTCAGTCTGGTCGGGCCGATCGACCGGATCATCGGCCGCGTCGAGGCGTGGAAGGCCTCCCACGTCGACACGCTGATCCTGGGCACCGACCAGCCAGAGGTGGTCCAGGCGCTGCGCGACGCCATCGCGTAGGAACCACGGCCGACCCGCAGGCGTGGACGCATCCCAGGCTCGGCGGCGATGAGTTCCCGGCCCGCGACCGACACACTGACGACGACGGCCCGGGAGGTCGACGATGGAAGCTCGACCGCATGCACCGCGAGGAGCCGACCCTGGCAGTCGACGACCTGTCCGGCTACCCGGGCCCGGCGCTTGTACTGGTCGGCGATGGTGACCGACGAGATCCACTTCGCCCACACGCTCGCGCTGCGCAACGGCCTGCCCAACGCCCAGCTGGCCATCGTGCCCGGCGCCCGCCACGGTGTGCTCGGTGAGAAGCCCGACCTGTGCAACCGCTGATCACCGACTTCCTGACCGGACCGCGCCCGACCGGCGTCTGACGCGGGCCGACCACTGGTCACTAGGCTGGCGGGTGGTGACCGGGAGGGACGGCACGGCTCGGCGCACGTCGTCGCACGACGACGACGCCATCGTGACGACGCCGCGCCTGGCGGTGCGCCCCTGGCGGCCCGACGAGGCCGCGCGGCTGTTCGACATCCGCAGCCGGCGGGAGGTCGCGATGTGGCTGAGCGATCCGACGCCTTGGGCCGAGCCGGCCGTGGCGCGGACGCGCATCGCACAGTGGGCGCGGGAACGCGGCGAGGACCCGCCATGCGGGACCTGGGCGATCGCGCCCGCCGGCGACGCGCTGCCGGCCGGGGCGGTCAGCCTGCACCGCCTGCCCGACGACGACGAGGTCGAGATCGGCTGGTACCTGCATCCCGACGCGGTGGGCCGCGGCTTGGCGCGTGAGGCCGCCGCGGGCGTGCTCGACCACGCCTTCGCCGCGCGCGTCGCGCGCGTGTGGGCGATCATGTGGCCGCACAACACGCGGTCCGCCCAGATCGCGCTGGCGATCGGCATGCGTGACCTCGGGATCAGGAACGACCCTTGGTACGGCACCGAGGAGGAACCGACGTCACGCATGTTCCGTGCCGACAGGCCCGATCCCAACTGACCTGGCACGTATGCGTCATGCAGGATGATCACATCATGAAGCGGACGACGATCGTGCGGCCGGACGAGGCTGATGCACAGCTGCGGTACGAGGCGCGTCGTCGGGGGCATGTCGATGATCGAGTACGCGCGGGAGGCATCGCCGCGTACCTCGCCGAGCTTGCGGGCGAAGGTCGT
>DATHVN010000033.1 GCA_035461305.1 Euzebyales bacterium
CGGCCGGGGGCATGATGGCCATCGATGAACGGCACGGCGGAGCTCGTCGACCACCTCGGTCCAGAACCGTCGATACAGCTCGTCCCGCAACCGTCGATACAGCTCGCTCCGTGCTGACGGAGCGGCGCGGCTGGCACTCCCGTCCACCCCGTCGGTATCGCCGTCACCGTCGAAGGACGGGATGGAAAGCGAGGCGGCCGACCGCAACTCGGACCGCCGAGACCCGGACAGCGGTGGCGGGGTGACGTCGATGCGAGGTCGGTCATCAAGCGTTCGAGCTCAGCGTCGTCGAGGCGGTCCTTGAGGAACGCGACCAGGTCCTCCTGACGTGGCTGGCCGAACACCAGACCGTAGGCCGCCATCGAGCGCTTCAGGTCGGCGAGCTGGTGTGCGTCCCGGCTCAACGGCAGCGCCGGCACGTAGCGCTGGATCCGCGCACCACCCTCCCGCGGGTACACCCAGTACGGCACCAGCTCGCTCTCGTTCCTCAGCCCGCTTCTCCGCCGCGGCGTCGAACACCGACGAGTGCCCGCGGCGGTGACCGTCGGCGACGCGCCCTGGCCAGGAGCGGTCAGGCCATCGCGCCTGGGGGGACGTCAGCTGCTGAGCCGGTCAGCACGCGGGCCCACCGGGTCACAGCTCGATGCCTTCCCGCTCGGCCGTCCGCAGCCACGCGGCCATCAGGCCCAGGCCCGCGGCGATGTACACGAGGCCGGCCGGCACCCACATGATCGCACCCGCCAGCTGCTGGTCGGCGAGGTGCTCGAGCCCCCACGGGCGGGTCGTCGCGGCATAGCCGCTGTACCAGGGGGTCCGCGCGAAGACCAGGAGCACCGACAGGAAGACGCTCTGCAGCGCCATCGCGAACACGAGCAGCACCCCGAAGCCGTGGGACACGCGTCCGGCGCCGCGCGCCCCCATGACGACGCGCCAGAACAGCAGCGCCGTGACGAGGAAGCTGGCGTGCTCGACGAGGTGCACGACGTCGTTGGCGAGCGCGGCGTCGTACGGCACGCGGGCGTGCCAGAACCAGAGCGTGGCGACGTGCAGCAGCCACGCGCCGACAGGATGGCGCAACGGGGCGAGGCTGGCGTGTGTCAGACCCAGCCGGTGGCGCCACCGCCCGGTCGTCCGGCGCACCGCGACCGGCGTGCCCCGCAGCAGCGCGCTCGACGGCGCCGCGAGGGCCAGCAGTGGCGCCGCGATGAGGATCAGTAGCACGTGCTGGACCATGTGGGCCGACGCGAGCGCGCCGGACAGCGCATCGAGCGGTGAGAGCAACGCCAGTGGGATCGCCGCGAGCGCTCCGGTGAAGCACCGGGCACGCCACACGTCGGCGTTGCGCCTGCGGCCGCCGATCTGACCACGCCGGTACGCCCACACGAGGAGTCCCAGCGCGCCGATCACGAGCGGATCGAGGTTCCACGCGGCCCACAGGTCGTGCGGCTGCAGCGGCTGGCCCGCGTGGGCGACGACGGTCAGCACGCGGGCAGCACGAGGGCGGGCAGGCCGATCAGCAGGACCGACACGAACGACAGCAGGGACAGGAGGAAGCCGACGAACGCCAGCAGTCCGTTGCGGTCGCCCATCTCGAGGTCCGCGGCGAGGTCATCGGTCATCGCCGTGCCGGACCGGTCGTCGCGCCGTTGCCAGCGACGGTACGCCCAGACGGCAGCCGCCAGGCAGGCGATCGCTGCGAGGACCGTGGCGACGATGGTCACGACGGTCGGCACCGGTGGAGCCAGCAACCGCAATCCCGGACCACCCCCGGCGCACCCCGCTTCGGTGACCATGTAGACGAGCACGAAGTACGCGAACCAGATCACGGGTCCCGCGAGCAGTGCCACCCAGATCGGCCGCGCACGCCGGTCGCGGGAGACGTCGACCGCGACGGGTGTGCCGCTCGGCGCCGTCATCGATCCCTCGCCCTCTGCCGGGGCGCCCGCATTCTGGTCGTGGTCACTCATGTCAGCACCGGCCCCAGGTACAGGGTGCCGAAGCAGATCAGCCACATCACGACGGCGGCCGTGTGCAGCGTGGCGACGTTGCGCACGACCGCGTGGCGCCGCACGTCGAACTGACCTCGAAGCGCCCAGAAGATGACCATCGTCAGCATGATGAGCACACCGGCGATCACCACGTACGCGAAGCCGGTCAGGGTGGCGAACACCGAGCCGTAGGCATGGCCGCCCGGGCCGATGGCCATCCCTGCGACGTCGTAGCCCTGCGCCGCCGCCCCGGCGAGGGCGAGGAGCAGTGTCACGATCAGCCCTCTGAGGAAGCCCCGCTGGTCCGCGGCACGCACACGGCGCAGCGCGGACTGCACCGCGCCGACGCTGACCACCATGAGGGCCGCCGGTACCAGCGCACCGGTCAACATGGGGACGTCGACGCCCGGCGGCGGCCACACGGGGTTCTCCAGCCGCAGGTAGAAGTAGCTGAGCAGCAGGGACCCGAGCGCGATCCCGAAGAACAGGATCGCGATCCCGGTCCCCCACGCCGCCACCACGACGCTGCCGCCGGCGTTGACCGGCACGCCGTGCTCGCGTTCGAAGGCGTCCTCCTCCTCCAAGGTCATCGGCGGTTCCTGCGGCCAGTTCCACGCGATGACCGCCGCGACGATCACGAGCGCGCCGATGCCGATGCCGATGCGGAGCTTCGCCAGTTCGCTCAGGAAGATCAGCCACACGCCACCGCCGGCGATCAGCGGCCAGATCGATGGGTCCGAGACCCGGAACACCTCCTGCGGGCGACCGCTGGCCGTGCCCACGATCACCGCGGCCCGCCACCGCAGCGGCCACTCCGACAGGCCGTGGACGAAGCGCTCCAGCCGGGGTGGACCGCTCTGCAGGTCGTCCTGGTCCCACAGCGGGTGGCGGCTGTGGACGATCGGCAGGATCGACCATCCGTGCTCCGCGGGCGGCGACGGCGTCGCCCACTCGAGGCTGTCGGCGCCCCAGGGGTTGTTGCCGGCGGGCTCACCGCGACGGTAGCTGCGGACCAGGTTCCAGATGAAGACGCCGATGCCGGGCACGATGATGAACACGCCGACGGTCGAGATGAGGTTGTAGATGCCCCATCCGAGGTCGGCGTCGTAGGTGTAGATCCGCCGTGGCATGCCCATCAGCCCGACGATGTGCATGGGGAAGAAGGCCACGTTCACACCGACGAACAGCAGCCAGAAGTTCCACCGTCCGAGCCGTTCGTCGAGCATCTTCCCGGTGAACTTCGGCCACCAGTAGTAGATGCCGGCGAAGATCGGGAACGCCACGCCGCCGATGAGCACGTAGTGCAGGTGGCCGACGACGAAGTGGGTGTCGTGGGCCTGCATGTCGAAGGGCACCGCGGCGACCATCACGCCGGTGATCCCGCCGATGACGAACACCACGAGGAAGCCGATCACGAACAGGAACGGCGTCTTCCACATCGGCCTGCCGGCCCAGATCGTGGCGACCCAGGCGACGATCTGCACGCCGGCAGGGATGGCGATCGCCATGCTGGCGGCCGCGAAGAAGCTCAGCACCAGGGTGGGCAGTCCCACGGTGAACATGTGGTGCGCCCACAGCCCGAACGACAGGAAGCCGATGGCGACCGTCGCGCCGACGATCCAGCTGTAGCCGATGATCCGGTGCCGGGTCATCGCCGGCAGGATCATCGACACGATGCCGGTGGCCGGGAGGAACTGGATGTAGACCTCGGGGTGACCGAAGATCCAGAACAGGTGCTGCCACAGCAGCGAGCTGCCGCCGAGCTCCGGGTTGAAGAACTGGGTGCCGAAGCCGCGGTCGAGCTCGAGCAGCAGGCTGCCGATGATCAGCGGCGTGAACGCGAACAGGATCATGAATGCCGTGACCAGCATCGCCCACGCGAACAGCGGCAGGCGTGTCAGGCTCATGCCGGGTGCACGCATCTTCAGCACGCCGATGATGATCTCGATGCCGACGGCGATGGCGCCGACCTCCGCCACGCCGAGGCCGAGGATCCAGAAGTCGATCGCGAGATCGGTCGAGTACTCGGGTCCGCTGAGCGGCGTGTACGCGAACCACCCGGCGTCGGGGACGAGCTGGAACAGCGTCGCGCTGTAGTACAGCAGGCCACCGAGGAGGAACGTCCAGTAGCCGAACGCGCCGAGCCTGGGGAACGGCATCTCCCGGGTGCCCATGATCAGCGGCAGCAGCAGGATCGCGAAGCCCTCGAAGATCGGCAGGATCACAAGGAACATCGTGACCGAGCCGTGGTTGGTGAACAGCTCGTTGTACAGCTGCGGGCTCAGCAGCGAGTTCTCCGGCACGGCGAGCTGGAGGCGCATCGCCACCGAGTCGAAGCTGCCGCCGAGCAGCACGAAGAAGAACCCGGTCAGCAGCAGCCGCGCGCCGATGTTGTCGTTCTGCACGGCCCTCAGCTGGCCCCACAGGCCGGGCGGGTCCGCCCAGAGACGGTCGAGCTCGTCGTGGGTCAGCGGCTCCTCGGACGCTGGGGTCGCGGTCCGGTGTCCGAGGTCCGGGCGGTCGCTGCTCATCGTGCTCGCCCGGCCTCGGCGGCCGCAGCTGCGCGTACGGCGGTCTCGGCGCCGTCCGTCGCCGCCTGACGCTCGCTGATCCAGGACTCGAACCGCTCGACCGGTTCCGCGACGACCAGCAGCTTCATGTCTGCGTGTCGCAGCCCGCAGAACTCCGCGCACTGGGTCCGGTGCTCGCCCGGCTGGTCGGCCCGCAGCACCAGGGTGTTGACGCCGTCGGGCAGCGCGTCCATCTTCCCGCCCAGCTCGGGCACCCAGAAGCTGTGGATGACGTCCGACGACGTCAGCTGGACGTTGATCGTCCGCCCGACCGGGATGTGCAGCTCGTTCGTCGCGCGGACGCCCTCATCGGGGTAGGTGACCTCCCACCGCCACTGGTGACCGGTGACCTCGACCACCATGGCGTCGTCCGATGCGCTGGTCGGCACCCACCGCATCGCGACGATCGTGGCCACGAAGACGGCGAGGATGATCAGCGCCGGCACGACGACGCCGATGACCACGAGTCCGCGGGTGAACCCGTGCGACGCGGGCTCCTCGTCCCGTGGGTCCGTGGCGCGGCCGCGGAACAACCCGATGCCGAGCAGGGCAGCGAACACGGTGAACACGGCCAGGCCGAGCCAGAACATCAGCCACCACAGGCCCTCCATCGCCGCGGCGGCCGGACCCTGGGGGTCGAAGGAGCCCGTCTCCAGGCCGCTCATGCGTCCGCCCGCAACCCGGCAGGATCGACCGGACCCGGGCAACCCCGACGGGCCATCACGCACTCCTGTCCATGGGCGCTGGCAAGGGACGCTGGAGGGCCGTTCCCCAGGCCCGCGTCAGTAAACCATGAATGACCGGGCGGACGCCCGGCGCGTGCCGGCCCGCGACGCGGCGGTACGGTGTGCCACCGCCATCGCCCCGGAGGAGACAGCGATGCTCATGATCGGCACCACGAGGGGCGGCGACCCGTTCCCGAGTGACGGACCACACGCGCATCCCGTCGAGGCGGCCGACCGATGACCTCCCTCGGCTGGCATGCCTCGCACGAACAGATACCACCGAGCCGGCTGCTGGCGGCGGCGCAGCTCGCCGAGGAGGTCGGCTTCGACGCCGGCATGTCGTCGGATCACTTCTCGCCATGGAGCAGCAGGCAGGGCGAGTCCGGCTTCGCCTGGTCGTGGTTGGGCGCCGCGCTCCAGGCGACGGGGCTGCCGTTCGGTGTGGTCAACGCGCCCGGCCAGCGGTACCACCCTGCGATCATTGCGCAGGCGGCGGCCACGCTCGTGGAGATGTTCCCCGACCGTCTGTGGGTGGCGCTCGGCTCCGGCGAGGCCTCCAACGAGCACATCACCGGCCAGCGCTGGCCGCCCAAGCCGATCCGGGAGCGGCGGCTGCGCGAGTGCGTCGACGTCATGCGCGCGCTGTTCGCCGGCGAGGAGGTCAGCGCCGACGGGCTGGTCACGGTCGACCGCGCACGGCTGTGGACTCTGCCCGCGAACCCCCCGCCTCTCATCGGCGCGGCCGTGAGCGTGGAGACGGCGGCATGGGTCGGCGCCTGGGCCGACGGCCTCGTCACGATCAAGCAGCCGCGCGAGAAGCTCGAGCGCATGCTCGACGCGTTCCGCAGCAACGGCGGGGACGCCAAGCCGGTGTACCTGCAGGCTCACATCTCGTGGGCCGGGACCGACGGGGAGGCGCTTGCGATCGCCCACGACCAGTGGCGGTCGAACGTCTTCGCACCTCCGGTCTGCTGGGATCTCGATCACGTCGACCACTTCGAGGAGGCCAGCAGGCACGTGAGACCTGATGACGTGCGCGGCTCCGTCGAGGTGTCAGCCGATCTCGCGTACCACGCGGCCTGGCTGCACGACGTCATCGCCCTGGGCTTCGACGGCGTGTGGATCCACCACGTCGGCCAGCAGCAGCGGCCCTTCCTCGAGGCGTTCGGCGAGCAC
>DATHVN010000034.1 GCA_035461305.1 Euzebyales bacterium
TGAGGGTGCGGGCAGCGCAGATCACCGATCCCGTTGCCTACCACGGCGAGGGACCGGTCTGGTCGCGGCGTTGGGGTGGCCTGCGATGGGTGGACATGCTGGCCGGCGACGTCTTGTCACTGGCGCTCGACGGCACGGTCAACCGGCGTCATGTCGGCAGCGTCGCCGCCGCCATTCGACCACGCCGCCAGGGCGGAGCGGTCATCGGCGTGGAGCGGGGGCACCCACCAACACCACTCCGCCGCAGCACCCAGTGCACCCTAGGGTGCCCGCGACCGGGACCTGAGGGGCATGCGATCGCAAGCGTGGCGCCTGTCAGCCGGCGTCCTGGTCGCGCGCCCGAATCGCCTCGAGCGACTCCTGGAAGTGCCAATGGTGGCCTTCGAGATCGTCGGCCTCGTAGCGCCGGAAGCCGTAGAAGGCGTCCTCGATCGGCATCGTGATCGTGGCACCCTCCGCGCGGGCGTGCTCATAGTGTGAGTCGATGTCGTTGACTCCGACGATGATCATCACCGTCGCATGGCCAACATCGCCGGGACTGTAGAGGTGGTGGACGTCTCGCGCGGCTGCGGTCGCACGGCCGATCATGACGACGCCGTCGCCGAACTCGAGCCACGCGAGCATTCCCTCGTTGTCGGAGTCGCTTTCCATGCGTGCTTCACGGCGTTCGGTGAACTGGAACACACGGGTGAGGTACTCGAGCGCGGCCAACTCGTCCGCATAGGTGAGACGCGGGTACATCGCCGGCGTGCGGCTCCACGCTTCGGCTTGCGATGTCGTGGTTCCGATCGTGGACATGAGTCGCTCCTTCTCGCGCTTGAACAGTCCGGGGTCGCCCTGATCGACGGGGAGGACCCTGTCGGGGCGCAGCGAGGCCGTCATGTGTTGTTCGTCGTGCTCGCCGACGAGTTCGCGGAGTCGGCCACGCGCCCGGTGCAGCCGCGAACGCACCGTGCCGACGGGAACGTCGAGCGCGGTGGCGATCTGGTGGTAGGGCATGCCCTCCCAGGCGAAGAGCAGCAGGGTGTCGCGTTCTGCCTGCGGGAGCGTGGCGATCGCAGCGGCGACGTCGGGGAAGAGCCGCGAGGCGTCGAGACGGGCGTCGACCTCGGAGAAGCGGTCGGGTGCGATGATCGACGTGTTCACCAGCCGGGCGGTTGCGTCGAGACGGCGTGCCTCTCGTTGCCTGTGGCGAGCTAGAAGGTTGCTCGCGATGCCGTAGAGCCACGGCCTTGCCTCCGCTCGTCCGGTGTCGAAGTCGGTCCGCTTCTCGAACGCGATGCGAAACAGTTCCCCCAGCAGCGAGTCAGCGTCGTCGGGGCCGACCCGGCGCACGAAGTACCGAAACATCGTCGTTGCGTGCCGGTCGAACAGTTCGCCGAAGGACTCTGGCGACCTGACCGAGCAGCCGATGACCTCAGCGTCGGTGCGTGGATCCATCACTTCATGTTCCTCGCCCGCAGCTGAGAGTTCGGACCCTTCAGGCTCGGGCGGCCGCCGGTACGACGCGTTCGTCACCGGCCCGGCAGCGGGTGGGCGCACTGCGCAGATCGCCATCGCGACGCTGTGCACCGCGCCGACTGGTTCGCTCTCCATCTGAAATCGGGCCTCCTGTAGAACTTCTGGGCTCGGCTGACATGGAGGGATCAGCCCGAGTCATCATCCGGCCGCGTTCGCTCGCGACGACGGCCATGTACTCGCGGACCAGGAAGGCGAGCCCTCCGAACATGGATCGCTCGGTGACGTCGGCCACGCCGTGGAGGGCGAGCCGGATTCGCGCGGCGAGGTGGATGTCGTAGGTCACGGTAGTTGCCTCCGGGGTGTGGTGGGGTTCGGTTCAGGCCTCGCCGCGGGCCTGTGCAAACGGCAGGCGGTCGAAGATCAGACGCAGCTGGGTGACCCGGCCGTCGTCGACCGTCACCAACTCCGCACCGGGAGCGCTGGGGACCAGCGGCGTCGCGGTGTCGTAGACGACCACCGCGTGCACGTCGTCACCGAACGCTGCGAGCAGCTGGACCTGCTCGGCCATTCGCGCGAAGGGGCCCATGTACTCCCGCAGCGCCTCAGCGCCATCGAGACGGCCGACAGGGGGTCTCGCAGGTGACGTCGTCGGCGACGTGGTCGAGGGCCGTGTCCATATCGCCCGCGGTCCAGGCGCGGTGATATGCGAGCGCCGTCGCCAGCGCAGCGCCTTGCTGCCGGCGAGTCGTGGTCGTAGGTGTGTCCATCGCGTGTCCTGTCGTGATGCGTCGAGGTTGTCCCTCGGGCGTCCGAGCGGGCGCCTCAACTGATCAGACACCGGTGCCGCCGTCGATGGACCGCTCGGGCCTCGACGCGCCTACGATCGTGGGCATGGAGCACATCGATCCGGTCGCTGGCAGCGGCGCTTCGGTGTCGTTCGACGACGTCTTGCGGCACCGCGGTGAGCTGTTCGTGCACTGCTATCGCATGCTCGGGTCGAGAACGGACGCTGAAGACGTCCTGCAGGAGACAATGACCGCCGCATGGCGCGGTGTGCCCGACTTCGAGGAACGGTCGTCGCTGCGGACCTGGCTCTACCGGATCGCGACCAACCGCTCGCTCAACGCTCGCCGTGCTCGGACACGTCGACCCGAGACCGCCCAGTTGCCGTTCTACCCGCCCACGCCGACGAGCCACGACAGCACATGGTGGCTCGAGCCCTTCCCCGACGACCAGCCAGCGACCGTGACCGATCCGGCCGATGAGGCGACGGTCCGCGCTGACCTTGCCCTCGGGTTCGTTGTGGCGCTACAGGCACTGCCAGGGCGGCAGACAGCGGCGCTGCTGCTGCACGACGTTGTGGGCTTCGACCGGTCGGAGGTCGCCGCCCTGCTCGACACGACAACCACCGGCGTCAAGGGCCTGTTGCAGCGCGCCCGCCGTGCCGTCCCAGCCGCACGCGACCCGGTCCCGCGACGAGTTGAGCAGGAGCTCGTCGACGGGTTCGTCGACGCGCTTCGCACTGGTGACGTCGACGCGCTCGTCGCGCTGCTCACCTCCGACGCGGTGCTGACGATGCCGCCGCTGGAGCTCGTGTACGAGGGCGCATCGGCGATCGCGGCGTTCCTCCGTGCCAGTCTCGCCTGGCTGCCGTCTCGACGGGTCGAGATCGCCCAGCTGCGGTGCAACGGCGCGCCCGCGTTCGTGCACACCATCGACGGTGGCGACGTCGGCTCGACGGGACTGGTCGTGCTCCAGCTCGCCGACGTCGGTATCAGCCGGATCACCCGCTTCCTCGCCCCGCACGTCATCGAACGGGCCGCACACAACGTGCCGGCGCCGTGCAACGGCGGGCACCAACCGGCTGCCACGGACCGGGGCGGTCCCAGCCACGCCCCGACCGGCTGAACGCGCACGTGCCGTCGATACGCGCCGCCCCGGTCTGCGGCGCCACGTCGCCGGTTCAGGTGTACCGGGCGACGATCTCGGCGAAGTAGGCGTTAGCGAGGCGGCCGAGCCCAGCGCGGTCGATGCGGATCGGATCGCCGATGTCGTGGCCGAGCCCGGCGATGTCGTCGAACGCGGCGACCTGCGCACCCAACGCCCGACCGGAGAACACCGCCGCGACGCCAGACGCGCCCTCCACCACACTCGCAGCGCCCATCGCGACCGCAGCGGCGTCGGCGTGCATCGCGACCTCAGGATGCGACAGCGCGATCAACGACGTCATGTCCCCGCTCCGAGCTGCGGCAAGGAACGCTCCCACGACCTCCCGCTCGACACGCCGCTGCGCTGCGACATCGCGATCCGCCGCATGCACGTTCGCACGCGCGCATCGCCAGCTGCTTAGCCGCCGCGCTCGACCGCGTCAGGATCCGCCCGATCTCGGCGAACGGGACCCCGACCACGTCGTGCAGCACGAACGCCAGCCGCTCCGCCGGCGCAACGCATCCAGCACCACCGTGACCGCGGCGCCGGCCGAATCGGCCAGCACCACCTCCTCCTCCGGCCCAGTGCGACCGCGTCCGCTCGACGACCCCGTCGACACCAGTGACCTCACGGCGAGTGCCGGCGCCGCAACATGTCCAACGCCACCCGCGACACGACCGTCTTCAGCCAACCGGCGGCACTGTCAACACCGGACGCATCAGCCCGGGCGACCTTCACCCACGCCGCCTGCAACGCGTCGTCAGCATCGGGGGCGGGGGGCGGCGGGGGCGGCCACGCGCGGTCTTCCAGTTCCTGAGATGAGAATGCCGTCTCGGGTCGCTGGTGTTGGGCATGCTGGAATGGCCGACGGTCGGTCGGCTGGCTGGCTGGCGGGTAGAACGTCGGGTTAGGCGGCGGGGGTCAGTGCGACGTGGTAGCCGAGGCTGGCGAGTTGCGCGACGAGGCGGTTGCGGCGGCGGTCGGGATCGTCACGGCGGACGAAGTAGTCGCCGCCGAGGTCGCGGTAGATCTCACCGGGGGTGGCCATGAT
>DATHVN010000035.1 GCA_035461305.1 Euzebyales bacterium
AAGCTGGTGGGCGATAGAGGATTTGAACCTCTGACCTCTTCCGCGTCAAGGAAGCGCTCTCCCCCTGAGCTAATCGCCCGTGGGACCGACAGCATAGCGAATCGGAGCGGTCGGTGTCGTACGCCCGCTCAGACGTTGAACCGGATGTGCATAACGTCGCCGTCCGCGACCACGTAGTCCTTGCCCTCGATACGCAGCCGCCCGGCATCCCGGGCGGCCTGCTCACTGCCGAGTGCCTCGTAGTCGGCATAGCTGATGACCTCCGCGCGGATGAAGCCGCGTTGCATGTCACTGTGGATGACCCCGGCGGCCTCGGGGGCGCGGGCTCCGGCGCGCACGGTCCACGCACGTGCCTCCTTCTGGCTCGCCGTGAAGAAGGTGATCAGGCCCAGAAGGCGATAGGCGGCTGTCACGACACGGTCGAGTCCCGAGATCGACAGTCCCAGTTCGTCGAGGAAGACATCACGATCGTCGGCGTCCAGCTCGGCGATCTGCGCCTCGACCTCGGCGCACATGAAGACGGCCTCGGCCCCGCGCTCAGCGGCTGCGCGGCGCAGCGCGGACATGGCCTCGGAGTTCGGCTCGGGCAAGTCGTCCTCGGCGACGTTGCCGACATACAGCACGGGTTTGGCGGTCAACAGCCCCAATTCACGGGCGATGCCGCCTGCGATCGCGTCGCTGGCCGTGACCGTACGCGCGGACGTGGCAGCGCTCAGCCTGTCGCGCAGGGTCGCCAGCGTCGTCGCGCGCTGCCTGGCCTCCGCGCCGCCCGACTTAGCCATGCGCGCGGCCTTGTCCGCCGCCCGCTCGACCGTCTCGAGGTCCTTGAGGAGCAGCTCGGTGTCGATGATCTCGATGTCGCGTGCCGGGTCCACGGTCCCTTCGACGTGCACCACGTCCGGGTCGTCGAAGCACCGCACCACCTGCACGATCGCGTCGACTTCACGGATGTGGGACAGGAACTGGTTGCCGAGGCCCTCACCGACGCTCGCGCCCTTGACGAGCCCGGCGATGTCGTGGAACTCGACGGCAGCCGGCACCGTTCGGGCCGCACCCGCCATTTGCCCCACCACGGCGAGCCGCTCGTCGGGCACGCCGACGATGCCAACGTTCGGTTCGATGGTCGCGAAGGGGTAGTTGGCCGCTTCGGCGCGGGCGGCACTGACCGCGTTGAACAGCGTCGACTTGCCGACGTTGGGCAGGCCGACGATCCCGACGGAGAGACTCATGGTTCGGATCGTCCTGGTGGCAGAGGGAAGCGGTGATCTGTGTCGCGGGCGGCGGGCCTGTGGGTGAGGGCGGCGCCCGGCGGGTCGATCGGCGATGCCCACCAACCGTAGCGGCGCGGTGTGGCGCCATCGACGAGGTCCGAGCGGATGTGCCAGCGGCGCCGCGGGTCGATCGGGACCCCCGGGGTCGGTGTCCCGTGGCGTCCTTGACCCGGATGTCGACCACCCGGCGCCACGTCGGCGGGCGTCTACCCTGTCGCCATGCACGTCACCAAACGCGGCAGCGATGACGCTCCAACCCTGGTGATGCTCCACGGCGGCATCGGCACCGGCGAGTACCACTGGGGCAGGCACGCCGACGCGCTGAGTGACCTGTTCTGCGTCCACCTGCCTGACCTACCCGGCCACGGCAGCACGCCGCTGGGGGCTGGCGAGGAGTTCTCGGCGGACCTGCTCGTCGACTCCGTCATCGACCACGTCGAGCGGGTGGGTCCTCCCGTGCACCTCGCCGGGTTCAGCATGGGCGGGCACACCGCCCTGTCGCTGGTGGAGCAGCGACCCGAGCTCGTGTCGTCGCTGGTGCTGATCGGCGTCAGCGTGCGTGAGCACGATGGGCTGCGCGCGTGGCGTGAGGTGTTCCACCCCGATCAGCTGGTCGCCGACTACCCGTTCTGGGCGAAGACGCTGGCGAAGCTGCACGCCCCCCTCGGCGGGGAGGACGCGTGGCGCGATGTGTGCCTGCGCGACTCGAAGGGTCTGCGCATCGACGTCGATGTCGACGCGCTGTCCGGCATCGAGGCACCTGTGCTGCTGATGCGCGGCGACCGCGACACCACGATCGATCCCGCTCAGTACGCCGACCTGCGTGCGAGCTTCCCCAACAGCGAGGAGGCCGTCATCCCGAACGGTGGGCACGATGTGCAGCTGACGCGGGCCGGTGTGGTCAAGCCGCTGTTGCGGGACTTCTACGAGCGGGTACTGAAGCAGTGATGGCTGACGAGGACCCCGTCCAACGGCTGATCGCCGACCGCCTGCTCCACCGGGGGGTGCTCGTCGCCGCCTTCGCCGGATGGAACGACGCCGGCGAGGCGGCGACGGGTGCCGTCGACGCGATCTCGCACCTCGTCGACGCCGAGCCGTCGGCGCAGATCGATCCGGAGGAGTTCTTCGACTTCCAGGTCAACCGGCCCCTGACCCACCTCGATCCCAGTGTGGGTAGGGTGCTGGACTGGCCGCACAACCGGTTCCATGTCGCCGAGGTCGGAGGTCGCGACATCGTGCTGCTGTCAGGCACCGAGCCGAACCTGCGCTGGCGGACGTTCACCGATGCGGTGCTCGGCTACGCCGACGCGCTCGGGATCACCAGCATCATGTGCGTTGGTGCCCTCCAGGTCGACACGCCTCACACCCGGCCGGTGCCGTTGAGCGGCCGAGGATCGAGCCTGCCGGCGGTCGCCACGCTGGGTGTCCGTCGCAGCGACTACGAGGGGCCCACCGGCATCACCGGCGTCCTGACGCACATCGCCATGGAGCGCGGCTTCGAGACGTGGAGCATCTGGGCCGGCGTGCCCCACTACCTCGCGGGCACCACGTATGCCGCAGCCGCCCACTCCCTGGCCTCGGTCCTGCAGCGCGTGCTCGGTGTTGACATCGACCTGGCGCCGCTGTCGGACGCGGCCCGCAAGCAGCAGGACGAGATCGCCGAGGTCGTCGCAGCAGACGACGACCTGTCCAGCTACGTCGCCGAGCTCGAGGAGCGCCTGGACGCCGAGGACGACGATGACGACGGCGGCTTCGACGAGCTGCACGCCGAGAGCGTCACCGGTGACGAGCTTGCGGCTGCCTTCGAGCGCTACCTGCAGGAACGCGACGAACGCACCGGAGAGGGCTGAGCGGCCGCCGGTCGTCGGCTACGGCGCCAGACGCTCGCGAACCAGCGCGTTGACGCGACCGCCGGCAGCCTGTCCCTTGAGCTTCGGCATGACCGCACCCATGACCCGCCCGAGGTCGCCGGGGGAGCTGGCGCCGGTCTCAGCGATGGTCGCGTCGACGATCGCGGCGAGGTCGTCGTCGGACATCTCTGCCGGCAGGTACCGCTTCAGGACCTCCAGCTCTGCCTGCTCGGTCGCGGCGAGCTCGGTGCGGCCGGCGTCGGTGAAGGTCGCAGCAGCCTCCTCGCGACGCTTCGCCTCGCGGCGGATCAGCGTCTGGACCTCGTCGTCGGTGACCTCGGCGCCGTGGCCGGCGCTGGTGCGGGTCTCCTTGATGCGGGCCAGAACCATCCGCAGGGCGGCGATCGCGTGCGTGTCGCGGGCCTTCATGGCGGTGTGCAGGTCGATCTGGATCTGGTCGGCGAGCATGAGTGCGTCCTCGTTGGTGGAGCGGGCGATGGTCGCGTTGGGACCCCAGGTCCAGCGGACGTTGACGACGTAATTGAAACCGGCGCCGGCCAGGATGCCGACGAACTGCGCCAACCGGGGGTCCATGACCTCCTTGGCCAGGGTGGCGACGACCACGGTGACGACCGCCCCGAGCAGCGACGACATCTGGTAGCGGATCAGGCGACCAAGGTTGAGCTGGCGGATGTGGAACGTCCACAGCTCGTTCCAGATGTAGTTGTGGACGATCGCGAGCTCCGTCGCGATCGCGGAGGAGCGCGTGAACCCCCAGCCGAGCTCGCTGTGCAGGACGTGCAGGATGGCCACGTTGACGGCCGTGCCGAGCACGCCGACGAGGCCGAAGCGCAGCAGCTGGCCCACGCGGACCCAGCGGGTCGCCGGCAGCGCCGCCGGTACGACGGCGTCGAGGTGACCCTGGTCGCCGACTCGGGCGGACGCGTCAGTAGGCTGCATCGGCACCAGTCGCCTCCATGCAGGCCTGCGCCACGCGCCGCAGCGAGGCGCCTTCCATCGCCGTCACCGTGGCACCGCACCAGGCGGGCAGGTCGGTCTCGAGGTCGAGCCGCACGCGGCCCGGCTCGCTATCGACGTCGACGTCGAGCTGGTCGGCGTGCACGTGCAGGCGCAGCGCGAGCGGCGGCAGCCACTCGGCCGCGTCGCCGGCCTCATCCGACAGCCAGTCCCAGGTGGCGGGCGCGATCTCGTCGAGCAGTCGCGCGAGCTGGGCCAGGTCGTCGAGCACGCGCCCGAGCAGCTCCCCGACGCGGTGGAGCCGGTCGTCGACCTCCGCCGCATGCTCACGGCAGTAGACGTGGTCGGGTGGCAGGGCCGCACCACACACCGCGCACTCGTCGTCTCGATACACAGCGGAACCCTACTGCGCCGGTCGGAGCTCGGTCGGCTCGCTGAGCGCGTCCCTGATGAAGCTGAGCTGGATCTCGAGCAGGCTGGCCTCCTGGCCAGGGTCACGGGCGACGTGCGTCGTGGTCGACAGCGGCAGCACGGTGTGTGGCCGGCCGGCGGCCAACAGCGCCTGGGACAGGCGCAGCGTGTGGGCGACCACGACATTGTCGTCGGCCATGCCGTGCAGCAGCAGCAGCGGGCGGCGCAGCCTCGCTGCATCGGCCAGCAGGGAGCTGCGGTCGTAGGCCTCCGGCCGCGCGGCGGGATCGCCCAGGTAGCGCTCCGTGTAGTGGGTGTCGTACAGCCGCCATTCCGTGACAGGCGCGCCGGCGACGGCCACGTGGAAGGCATCCGGCCGCCGCAGCACGGCCAGCGCGGCCAGATATCCGCCGAACGACCATCCGCGGATCGCCACACGGCGCAGGTCGAGCTGCTGCCAGCGGTCGGCCGCCGCGAGCAGCCCGTCGTGCTGGTCCTGCAGGGCGCACGTGGCGAGGTCGCCGTGCACGGCGTGCTCCCACGCCAGCCCGCGTCCCGGCGCGCCCCGCCCGTCGATGACCAGAACCGCGAAGCCCGCCTCCGCGAACCACTGGCTCGGCAGGTATGCGCGGTGCATGCGGCGGACCCGCCGGGCATGCGGTCCGCCGTAGGGGTCCAGAAGCACCGGCAGTGGACCGTCGGTGTGCCAGCTGGGCAGCAGCAGCACGGCGCGCAGCTTCCGCTCGCCGAGCTCGGCGAACTGCGGCCTGGGCGACAGCGGCAGATCGATCGGCATGTGCGGCACGTCGACATCGGGCTCGCCATCGCGTCGCAGGAAGGTCCGCACCTCGGCGACGTCAGGGCGCTGGGCGGTGATCACCATCGTGGCGCCGGACACCACACCGGAGTCGACGCCGTCACCGGGCGTCAGCTGCTCGGCGGGACCGCCGTCACGGTGCACCCGCCACAGCGCGGTGGTCGTGGGATCGCCGCGACTGCCCGAGACGACCACGGCGTCGTCGGCCACCGCGAGGACGGTGTCGACGTGGAGCCTGGCGGGAGACCACGCCACGCCGTCGACAGCCACGCGGCGCGTGTCGGTGTCCGGGTCGTCCTCGACCGTGACCAGGCGGCGGTCCGGCGTCCAGCGCGGCACGCCGGGCACGAGCTCGACCCACGGGTCGCCGGAGACCAGGCGGACCGGCTGTACCGCCCCACCCTCCTCGGGTGCGGTGAGGACCTGCAGCTCCCGCTGGTCGCGTGACTGCACGGCGAGCGTCAGCGGCGCGCCGTCGTCCCAGCGGACGACCGCGAGGTAGGGCCAGCGGCCGGCGTCCCACGCGACCGGCGCGTGCTGACCGTCGAGATCGACGACGGACAGGCCGACCGTGGCGTTCGCGTGCCCCGCCGCCGGGTACGCCATCGACCGAGGCACCGCACCGGGCGTGACCGGCTCGTGCAGCCACCAACGCTCGACGAGCGAGGTGTCGACGCGGCAGGCCGCGATGGCGCTGCCGTCGGGTGCCCACCACCAACCGCGCAGGCGTCCCATCTCCTCGGCGGCGATGAACTCGGGCAGGCCCCAGGTCACGTCGGGGTTGTCGTCGGCGGCGATGACGCGTGTCGCGCCGCTGTCGACGTCAGCGACGAGCAGCGCTCCATCGGTGACCCAGGCGATGTGCGTACCGGTCGGCGAGGGCCGTGGGTCGACGGCTGGACCGTCGGTGGTGAGCGTGCGCCGCGCGCCGTCGGCGGTCGTGACCACGTGCAGACGCCCGTCATGGGCGAAGACGACGAGCTCGAGTCCCGGGGTCGCGCTGAAGCTGGTGATGCCGGCGGCGCGCTCGCGGGTCCGCTCCCGGCGGGCGCGCTCGGCGTCGGCGACGCGGGTCTCGTCGCCCAGGTCGCCTGGGTCGACCAGCAGCCGCGGGTCGCCGGCGTCGTCGAGCAGCCACAGCGCGAGCCTGGAGTCGTCCGTGTCCTTCGCCCGCAGGTAGCAGCAGCGGCGACCGTCGGCGGAGATCACGAATGAGCGGGGCTGGCCTGACGCGCCGCGCTGTGTGGCGCCGAGTGCGCGCGCACGCTCGGCCAGCCAACGGTCGCTCGGCCTGCCGACCCGGCTGCGGGTGTCGGTCACCCGGTGGCCCGGTCGGCCTGTGCCGCGAGCCGCGGGCAGCGCTGCTCGTGGCCGGGTCGCACCCATGTCCAGGCGTTGCACGCCGGGCACCGCGCGCCGTCGCGCACCATCGGATTGTCCTTGAGCGCGGCCGGCGGGGTCACGTCCAGACCGCCGCAGACCAGCGCCTCGTAGGCCTTCTCGGCCAGCTGACGGTTGGTCGCCGCCAGTGCCTCCAGGCGCTCGCCCAGGCCGAGGGCGTCACCGTCCGCGGCGCGCGAGGCCAACAGCGCCGCGGTCTCCGGACGGGTCAGGTCGAAGTGGTCGATCGGCGCGTCGGCCACCGCCGCGGGCAGCGGCAGATCGACGCGGGTCTGCCGCCAGTGCCACCATGCCGCGAGCCCCGCGGCCGGGTCGTCGCTCGCCGTCGTCTCGACACGCTCGCGGATCCGCGCCGACAGCGTGTCGGCGCATCCGTGGTCATGTGCCCAGGCCAGGACGGCGCCGATGTCGGGTCGGTCCAGGTCGATCTCCGCCAGTACGCCGGGCAGCGCGGCCGGCAGCTGCTCACGCAGGAACTCGAGGTTGGCGATGGTGGCCGGCAGGCGGTGGGCGTTGGCGCGCAGCCGCTCGTCGACGGGTGGTGCGAGTCGACCATCGGCCGCACGGGCCGCGACCGCCTCCCGCAGCCACGCCTCGTCCGGATGGTCAGGCAGCGCCAGGGTCACCTCCGGGTCGCGCAGCAGCAGCGCCGACGCCACGGCTGGACGGACTGCGACGAGGTCGAGGTGCTCGTCGAGGGTCTCACGCAGCCACTGCCAGATCAGGCCCCGCGCCCTCGTCACGTCCTCGGCCACCCGGCCGGCGTGGCCCCGCAGACCGAGCACCGTCGCGGAGCGCAACGCCGTGCGCGCGCGCTCGAGCGCCTCGGGACGTTCCTGGAGCACGGGGCGGCATGCGTCAGGGTCGGCGCTGAACAGCTCCCACAGGCCGAACAGGTCCCTGTATCGGCCCGTCGCGGCCGATGCCACGAAGTGGCGCGCGAGCGCAGCGGTCCCCAGCAGCGCTCCAGCGGTCACGGCGGGCACCTCGGTGATCAGTTCCTCGCGGGCCCGCGCCGAGAGCCGGCTCAGCCGCGGGTCGGGCTCGCGGACGTAGGCCAGCGCTGCCTCGTTGGTGACGCCGATGCGCTGTGTGAGGTCGGCGGCCGTCACGGTCCCTGCAGCGGCGGACGAAGCCATCGCTCCTCCTCAGACGCCGACGGCGATGTCGGCCCTCGCTGGACTGGTCGTGCGCAGACGGACCGGGAGTCGGTCGCCCTGGTCGCCACCGTCACCCTCGTCCGACGGCGCCCCAGGGTCCCGCCCGGTGATGCCCGTCGAGGATACCGCCTGCCGCTCCCGTCAGGGTGCGTCCGGGATGCGCAGGGACGCCCCGACGGTCAGCGCGTACGGCTCCTCGAGGTTGTTTGCGCGTGCGATCTCGCGCCACCTCGTCGGATCGCCGTAGACCTCCTGGGCGATCGACGCGAGGCTGTCGCCCGACTGGATCACGTACCGCTGGTCGCGTTCCTGCGCATCACCGCGCCGCTGCTGTCCGTTCTCGCTTGGGGCGTCGCTCGCATCGTCGCGCTGCGCGGTCGTGTCGGCGTCGACGGCCGCTTCCGACGCGGCGTCACCCGCGGCGTCCTCGGACGGCATGCCGCCGGCGTCCACCGCGGCGAGCTCCGCCTCCATCGTGGCGATCTGCGCCTCGAGGCGGGCGATCTCGTTGCGCTGGGCGGTGAGCTCCTGCTGTGCTGGCCCGTCGCCTCCGAAGGTCGTCCCCAGCCAGAACGCCAGCGCCAGCGCCAGCAGGAGCACGAGCACACGACCCCAGAGGATCTGGGTGCCCTGCGGCTGGTCCTCGTAGCGGTCGTGTTCGGTCGTCATCGTGGTGTCGTGACTACGTAGTTGTGGCCGTCGCCGGCCTTCAACCTATCGCGCCGTGTCCGCCCAGGTGCCTGCCGTGCCGCGTCACGTGTCGGCGGGCGACGCAACGGCCATCGCCGAATCGATCCAGGCGATCGTGCGGTCGGCGATCAGGTCGGCGTCGTAGTCCAGCGTGGCGACGTGGAAGCTGCGCTCGAGCCACACATGCTCGGTGACCGCAGCGGTCAGCCCGCGCAGGACGATGCCGCTGTCGGCCGGGTCGACGGTGTGGTCCGTGCGCGACGTCAGCACGAGCGTGGGCGCGGTTACACGGTCGAGGCGGGCACGGACCGCGTCCTGCGCGTCGAAC
The DNA here is from genome assembly GCA_035461305.1 of Euzebyales bacterium. Lineage (NCBI taxonomy): Bacteria > Bacillati > Actinomycetota > Nitriliruptoria > Euzebyales > Euzebyales bacterium. Next base: position 8,907 of record DATHVN010000035.1, read on the forward strand.
AGCGACGCCGCGGCTCCCAGCGGCACCCGCGGGTAGGGGTGCTCGTCCACGCCGGCGCGTGCGATGTCGTTGCCGACACCGGGGAACGTGGGCACGACGCGCTTGAGAAGGCCGAGCGCGGGCCGGAGCGGGTGGCGGAACGTGACCGCCGGGTTGATGATCACCAGCGCGACCACGTCCCGCGGCCGCTGCTCTGCCAGGTGCAGCCCGAGCGTACCACCCATCGACAGGCCCACGATGGCCCGCGGTCGCACGCCCAGGCGGTCGAACGCCGCGGCGGCCTCAGCGGCCCAGTCGTCCCACCGTGTGGTCGCCAGGTCCTTCCACGTCGTCCCGTGGCCGGGCAGCCGCGGCAGCTCGACGCGGTGTCCGGCACTGGCCAGGCGCTCGGCCAACGGACGCATCGCCGTCGGGTTGCCGGTGAAGCCGTGCAGGACCAGCACGCCAGTGTCGCCAACAGGACTCGACCACGCAGCCGCGCTCGGCGCGATTAGGGTCACGCCGGCAGCCCCTGGGGCGTGCAGCGGGTCGACGGCTGACCAGTGACACGGCACGCCGGTCACTTCTTCGACGGCTTTCCGCGCGGCTTCGTGCCGGTGAACTCGCACTCGACCGCCTTGTCGTCCGGTTCACCTTCCGCGGGCTCGCCGGTCACGTGCTCGGACAGGTCGATGACGACCATGTCGGCCTCGAACCGCACGGTGTAGCGGTCGAGCCCGCGGTTGACGGGGCCGCCCGCCCACATGCCGTCGGTCCGGTAGCGCGCGGCGGTCACGGAGCCCTGGAACTGCCCGGCCTTGGGGCAGTACCCCACGTAGCCCATCGGCGGTGTGTCCAACGGATTGGGACCGAACGCTCCGTACGCGAGCACCTCGTCGAGCTCGTTGAGGCTCAGCCACACGCACAACGTGCTGTTGCCGGGCTCGCAGACCCGGATCGGGTGCTTGCGTAGCCTGTCGAGGATCTCGCGGACGCCTCCCGCCAGCAGCTCGTAGTCGGTCGAGTGGTCGGCCTGGGAGGCTGGGCGGGTGGGGCCGACCCCTCGCTCGGCGACCACATCACCGGTGGCGTCGATGAACACGACCCGGACGGGGTCCTGCTCGGAGACCGCGTCGTTGAGCGTGACGAGTGTCCAGCTGGTGTCTGCGACGTCGTAGGCGAGCCACCAGCCGCCGCGGGGTTGCAGGGCCCACTGCGCGCCCACGGGGACCTGCACCAGGCGTGTCCGGACGGCGGGGTGCTCGATGGTCCGGGTTGCGGAAGCCTCGGACGCCGGTGCGTCGGACGGTGGACGTGCCGTGCTCGCCCCGGTCGCCGGGTCAGCCGGTGTCTGGTCAGCCTCCGCGAGCTCCTCGGTGGCCGACGGCAGGGTGACGCCCGGGCGCCCGTCGAGCGCGAAGTCGACCTGTGGACGCCGTGCCGACTGCCATCTCTCGGATGTCCGCCGCGCGATGCAGGCGACCTGCACCTCCCGCGGGTAGCCGGGTGGGGCGTCATCGACCACGATCGACAGGTACGTCAACGCGTCTGGGCCCAGGTGTGCCGCAGCGACGTCGGCGGAGCGAATGAGCTTGCTCAATCGCCTCCTGGCGGGGTCGTCGGATCTCGCGTACGCACGGCGACACGACCGGCGGACGCGGTTCGGCACCTCGTCGAGGCGTTCGGCCAGCACGACCTCCTCGCCGAACCGCCGCGTCAGCGCCTCGGGCACCTCCGGCGGCGTGCTGCCGTCGACCAGGGTGTCGGGCATCGGCGTCTCGGGCTGCGCCGGACCGCCGAACCCACCGACGTCACGATCCGTATACTGGTTGGCCACCCACAGCAGCGCCAGTGCGAGCACAGCGATGGTCAAGGGCAGCAGCCACAACGGCGCCGGCTTGGGTGCCGGCTCGTAGTCGACGGTCATGTTCTCAACAGGCTAACGCCACCGACCTCGCGTGCGGCAGAGGTTGCGCCGTGAACGGTCTCCGGCATCGGTCGCCGCCCTGCACGCCGATGTGTGGTCAGCCGCGCTCGACCGGGACGTCCACAAGCGACCCGTACTCCGTCCACGAGCCGTCGTAGTTGCGCACCTTCTCGTAGCCGAGCAGCTCATGCAACACGAACCAGGTGTGGGCGCTGCGCTCGCCGATGCGGCAGTAGGCGACGACGTCGGTGTCGGGCCCGCCGACCGCGTCGTCGTAGATCTCCCGCAGCCGGTCGGCATCGAGGAACGAACCCGTCTCCGGCTCCACCGCGGTCGACCACGGAATGTTCGCCGCACCGGGGATGTGCCCACGGACCTGCGCGTTCTCCTGCGGGAGGTGCGGTGGCGCGGCCGCATCACCGCTGAACTCGGCGGGGGAGCGGACGTCGATCAGGGCCCGGCCTTCGGGCGCGCCCACGTAGTCGCTGATCACCTGGTCGCGCATGGCACGGATGCTCGCGTCGGGCGCGGACGCCGTGTAGCCCGACGTCGCCGCGACGTCGCTGGTATCGGCCGTCATTGGGCGGTCCTCGAGCTCCCAGCGCTTACGGCCGCCGTCCATCAGGCTGACCCGTTCGTGGCCGTACAGCTTGAGGTACCAGTAGGCGTACGCGGCGAACCAGTTGTTGTTGCCTCCGTAGAGCACGACGTGGGTGTCGTTGCCGATGCCCTTGGCGTCCATCAGTGCGGCGAACGCGTCCTGCGACACGAAGGCCCGCCGGACGCCGTCCTGGAGGTCGTCGTGCCAGTGCAGCGCGACCGCGCCGGAGACGTGCGACGACTCGTAGAGCGTTGTGTCCTCGTCGACCTCGACGACGCGGACGTCGTCGGCGTCCAGTCGCTCGGCCACCCAGTCAGGTGAGACCAGAGGGGGAGTTGCTGCCATGCCGGCTTCCTTTGCATCGTGATCGATCGATGGATCGGCGGTCAGCCGTGCCGCCAAGGCCGGATGGTAACGCCCCCGCCGCCACCGCCGTCAGCACAAACCGGGACTACCCGCGCCCACCGCGGTGCCGCAGATCGACGACCAATGGACGGTGGTCACTGGTCGTCAGTGCAGGAGCCGTGGCGCGCAGAACGTCGACCGGACCATCCACGAGCACGTGGTGCATCTGCAGCCGTGGACGCCAGGACGGATAGGTGGCCTCCCCACCGGCGTGCCTTGATCCCGGCACGACCGCGCGCACGGCCCACGCAGGTAGGTTCAGATCGCCCACCAGGATGCGTGCGCAGCCGGGGTGCGGGATGCTCGCAGCCGCACGCAGCTGCCGCGCGGCGCGCACCGGCAGGTACGACAGGTGGGTCACGACGACCGTGAGCTGTTCGCCGCCCACGGCCGCGGTGGCGGCGAGCGCGACCCTGGGTTCGGCGTCCCACCCCGGGCGTTGTGGTGACGCGCCTGGGCGGCGGGAGCCCGCGCCGCCACCCGGCAGCCGGACGTGCCGGACGCCTGTCAGGTCACCGCTCACGAGCAGGCCGACGCCGTACGCCGCACCCCCGTCGTCGAACGTGGCGGGACGCCAGGACGTGCCCGGATCACCGAGCAGGGCAGGGCTGAACACGCCCGCCATGCCGAGGGCGTCGGCCAGCTCGGCGACCTGGTCGGCGCCGCCGGTCCGCTCCTGCCCGCGGTCGGCCTCCTGCAGGGCGATGATGTCGGCGTCCAGGTCTGCCAGGACAGCGGCCGCCGCGGCCAGGTTCACGACGCCATGGGCCGTGATGTCGACGCCGTGCAGCAGGTTGTACGACACGATGCGCAGGTCGGACGCGCTCATGCCCGGCACGGTTTGCCGTGGGACGCCATGGGAACAACTCGCGGAGCACGGAGCCGGGAGGGAATGGCCGGCTCCGGGTCGCCGTTCACCGACCGACCGCAAGCCGACACGAGGCGAGCATGGCCCAGATCGAACTGCAGCTCACGCTGCCTCGCGACGCCCAGTACGTGGGCGTCCTGCGCCGTGTGGCGGACTCGCTGCTGCGTGGCCTGAACGTGCCCGACGAGTCGGTCGACGACGTCGCCGTCGCGCTCAGCGAGGCGTGCGGCAACGTCATCCGACACGCCGAAGGCACCAACGAGTACGGCGTGCAGCTCAGCGTCGACGCGCATCAGTGCTCCATCGAGGTGTGCGATCTGGGTCCCGGCTTCGACGCCGAGGCGCTGGCCGAGGACGCCGCCCCGCTCGACGAGGTCGCCGCCGCCGAGGACGGGCGTGGCCTGCCATTGCTGCAGGCGCTGATGGACGACCTCGAGTTCGTCCGTGAAGAGGACACCACGACGGTCCGGCTGGTCAAGAGGTGGGAGGCCGTCGGCTTGGAGCGGGGGGCCGTGGAGGCGTGACGGACGTCGTGCCAGGCGCCTGGTCGGCGTGCAGTCGCAGGACGTCGGCGAGCGCGAACTGGACCGGACCGAACCGCAGGTCGTAGACGCGGGTGGCCAGGTCGAGCAGCGCTCGCCACCAGCGCGTGTGCTGTTCGACCAGGGCCTGTGACACGAGCAGGTGCGCGACCTCGTCGGTGTGGCGCACGCCGGCCGTGCCGACGACCACGTAGCCGAGATCGGTCACGGCGGTGCGGTCCCGCGCCGCCAGCTCGACGTCGTCGAACGACACCGACACGGATCCGGTGCCCGGAGCCGGTGGCAGGCGTTCGACCCACGATCCGTCGTCGACCGCGACCTCGACGCACAGGCCGACCTCGTGATCGTCGGTCGTGACCATGTGGGCGTCGGCCCCCTCACATCGGGCGTCGCACACTCTTCGACGCATCAGGGAGCGTCGCGGTGTGCCGCAGCGGGACAGCGCTGCATTGTGCACCGCCGGCCAGCGGGGATCACGGACCCGCTGCGCGACCCGGCGCGCGCGGCTACACAGGTGGCACGCGCGCCATCGAAGCAGGGCGGGACACATGACCGCAGGCGGCAAGGCCTCGAGCAGCGGCAGCGGTAGGCCACGTGACCAGGCCTCAAGCAGCGGCAGCGGTAGGCCACGTGACCAGGCCTCGAGCAGCGGCAGCGGTAGGCCACGTGACCAGGCCTCAAGCAGCGGCAGCGGTAGGCCACGTACGATCGGAGAGCTCCGCGCGTCGGGGTACCGGGACCGGACGGTCAAGCAGGAGGTCGCAGAGAACGCTGCGCGGCGGCTGGCCGAGGGCATCCCGGTCGTCGAGGGCCTGGTTGGGTTCGACGACAGCGTGCTGCCGGCCCTGGAGACGGCGCTGCTGTGCGGGCACGACATCATCCTCCTGGGCGAGCGCGGGCAGGCCAAGAGCCGGATCATCCGCTCGCTGGTCGAGCTGCTCGACGAGCAGTTGCCGATCGTGGCGGGCAGCGAGGTCAACGACCATCCCTTTCGACCGTTCTCGCCGGCGGCCCGCGCGCTAGTGGCCGAGCAGGGAGATGACACCCCGATCACCTGGGTCGGCCGGGACGTCCGGTACGCCGAGAAGCTCGCGACGCCCGACATCTCTGTGGCTGACCTGATCGGCGACGTGGACCCGATCAAGGTCGCCGAGGGCAGGTACCTGGCCGATGAGCTGACCGTCCACTACGGCCTCGTGCCACGGCACAACCGCGGCATCGTGGCGATCAACGAGCTGCCGGACCTCGCCGAGCGCATCCAGGTCGCCATGCTCAACGTGCTTGAGGAGCGCGACGTGCAGGTGCGCGGCTACAGCCTGCGCCTGCCGCTGGACCTGCTGGTGCTGGCGTCGGCGAACCCGGAGGACTACACGAACAGGGGCCGGATCGTAACGCCGCTCAAGGATCGCTTCGGCAGCGAGATCCGCACCCACTACCCGCGCACCGTCGACGACGAGATCACCGTGATGCACGCCGAGGCGACGGTCGACACGCTGGCCTGGACGGTCGAGGTCCCGACATTCCTCACCGAGGTGCTCGCGGCGTTCACCCGTGCGCTGCGCACCGCGTCCGAGGTCGATCAGCGCTCGGGCGTCAGCGTGCGCTTCTCGGTCGCCAACTACGAGACGCTGGTCGGCGCCGCGCTCCGCCGGGCGCTGCGCACCGGCGAGGAGCGCGCGGTGGCGCGCCCGGTTGACCTTGCGCAGGTGCTCGCGGCCGGACTCGGCAAGATCGAGTTCGAGACATTCGAGGAGGGCCGCGAGGCCGAGATCCTCACGCGGCTGTTGCAGCGTTCGCAGCTGGAGGTCTTCCGGTCGCGCATGGTCGGCGTCGACGTGAGCGGCCTGCTGTCGGTCTTCGACGAGGGCGCGGTCATCGAGAACAGCGACGTCATGCCGGCCGTGGAGCTGCTCGCCCAGGTCGACCGGATCCCGGGATTCGCCGCCATCCTCGGCGCCCTGGGTGTGCGGGCCGAGTCGCGCGAGTTGGCGGCGTCGGCGTTCGAGTTCGTGCTCGACGGGCTGCACCTGACGCGACGGCTGGATCGCGTGACCGGCCACGGCACGGTGCGGTACGCGGCCGGGTGACCGCGATGCGCGTCCGCTACTCCGCCTGGACCGGAACCGCCGAGCCGTTCGGCGCGGGCGTGTCCGCGCAGGACGTGCTGGACGAGCTGGCCGACGATCTGCTGGCGGGGGAGGACGTCGCATCCGCGCTCGCGCGACTGGCGCGCACGGGGCTCGAGGGCCGCAGCGGGCTGGACGAGCTGCGCAGGCGCGTCGCCGAGGCACGCGCGCGCGAGATGGCACGCATGGACCTGGACGGCCCGGCACAGGAGCTGGCCGAGGCGCTGCGGCCCATCCTCGATCGTGAGCGCGCCGCGGTGCAGGCGGCCCCCGACGATCCGATCGCGCAGGCCCGGGGCGACGAGCTCGACGCGCTGCCCGACGATCCGTTCGCGCAGCTTGCGGCACTGCGCGAAAGCGAGTGGTTCGACCCCGAGGCGGGCGCCGCCTTCGCTCGCCTGCTCGAGCAGTTCCGACGCGACGTCGCGGAGGCGACGTTCGGCCAGATCGCCAGCGGCCTGACGTCGATGAGCCCGGGGGACGTCGAACGGCTGCGCCGCATGCTCGACGAGCTCGCAGACCTCGCGGAGCGTCACGGCCGCGGTGAGGATGTCAGCGACGACTACGACGACTTCGCCCGCCGCCACGCCGACCAGCTCGGGTCGTTCGGCCCGGACGGCAGGCCGCCCGAACGGCTCGAGGACCTGCTCGACGAGCTCGCACGCCGGATGGCCGCGATGTCGTCGCTGCTCGCGGGCCTCGACGCCGAGCAACGTGGCCAGCTCGCGCGGCTGGCGGCGGAGGCACTGGGCGAGACGGATCTCGCGCCGCAGGCCGACCGGCTGCGTGCCGAGCTGCAGCGGCAGTATCCGCAGCTGCGCTGGTCCCAGCCCCCGGTGGACGTGCCGCAGGCGGGGCAGGAGACGTCCTCGCTGTCGGGTGCGGTCGATTGGATGGACCGTGTGTCGCGGATGGAGGACCTCGAACGGGCGCTGGGCCAGCGGTATCCGGGCGCGAGGCTCGAGGACATCGACGCCGCGACGGTCGAGGAGCTGCTGGACGCCGACGCTGCGCAGGACGTGCGGGCATTGCGCGAGATGGAGCGTGCGCTCGAGCAGGCCGGCGCGGTCAGGCGCGTGCGCGGTGCCCTGGAGCTGACTCCGCGTGGCGTCCGCAGGCTCGGAGAGGCGTCGCTGGCCAGCATCTACCAGCCCGCCCGCATCGGTCCGACCGGGGGTCACGCCGCGACCGATGTCGGGGGTGACAGCGAGCTGTCGGGCAGCACGCGGCAACTGCGGTTCGGCGACCCGTTCCGACTGGACGTCACACGCTCGATCGGCAATGCGCTGCGCCGACGGGCCGCCACGCGCGTGCAGGGCCGTCGCGTCGACCTCGCCGCCGACGACTTCGAGCTCGCCGAAGCGGAGCGGCGCGTCAAGGTGGTCACCGCGCTGCTGCTCGACATGTCGTTCTCGATGCCGCTGCGTGGTAACTGGGGGCCGGCCAAGCGGGTCGCGCTCGCGCTCGAAGCGCTGATCGCCGGCCGGTTCCCGACCGACGAGCTCGTGCTCATCGGCTTCAGCGACCTCGCGCGCCGCCTGCAGCCCAGCGACCTGCTCGTCGCCGGGTGGGAGCGGGTGTACGGCACGAACATGGAGCACGCGTTCTCCCTGGCGCGCCGCGAGTTCGCCCGGCACCCGACCGCGGAGCGCCAGGTCATCATGATCACCGATGGTGAGCCGACGGCACACCTCGAGGGATCACGACCTTTGTTCTCGTGGCCGCCGGCGCCCCGCACCCTGCAACGGACGCTGGCGGAGGGCCAGCGCCTGCGCCGCTGCGGGGCCACCCTCAACGTGTTCCTCCTGGACCACGATCCGGGTGCCGGTCGGTTCATCGAGCGGCTGGTGCGAGAGGTCGGTGGCAGGTTGCTCTATCCTAATCTGCGCGACCTCGGATCGGTGGTGGTGCGCGAGTTCCTGGACCGCCGCGGCGTCTGAGGACGCCGACTGCTGGATGGTGGACGATCGCCGTCCGGTGGACCGGGCCGGCGTGCCGCGGGAGGGCGGGTCGGCGTTTCTGGTGGTGTGGCGACGGGCAACGTGGTCGGCAGACCACACCGGATCGCCCTTCGCGACGTCCGGCCGCTGCACGACTCCACAGATCCCGACGCCACGATCAGCCATCGACACCGCGAAATGGAGACAGACCATGGCAGTGCTGAGGAAGAAGACGAAGGCGAAGAAGGCCCAGCGCGAGGCCTCAGCGGCGGCCGCCGAGGCGCGTCGCGCGGCGCAGGAGTCAGCCGTCGCCATCCGCGACCTCGCGCAGGCGCTCCTGACACAGATCAAGGACCTCGGGCTCGATGAGAAGACCGCCGAGGCGGTCAGGAAGGTCATGTCGACCGACGCGTACATCCGTGCACAGGCCAGGGCCGCCGACGTCAGCAAGCGTGTCGCGGACGCCGATGCCGTCAAGGTCCGCAAGGAGAGCGCGACCAGGACAGCGACCGCCGCCGCGGCCGGGCTGGGCAGTTGGCTGGCGACCGGGCGCCGGGGCGAGGCCCTCGGCATCGCGCCGTCCAAGCGCAGGGGCCTTGGCTGGTTCTTCGCGCTGCTCGGCGTCGGAGTGGGCTACGGCATCGGCATCCTGACCGCGCCGAAGGAGGGCCGGGCGATCCGCGACCAGCTGGTCAGCAGAGGCCAGTCGGAGCGCTGGCGCGGCCCGGCCGGGCAGATCGACGGTGACCAGGGCACCCTTGCGCCGGCGGGCGATCCGCAGCTCGCCGACAAGGTACGCACACGCCTCGGTGAGGACCCGCGCACCGCGGACCTGCCGTCGTTGAACATCAACGTGGTCGACGGCACCGTCGTCGTGCGGGGAGCGGTGCCCGGCGACGCCGACGAGGGCGCCATCCGTGACGTCGTCGGCAGCGTGGAGGGCGTCCGTGACGTCGACTTGGAGCTCGGCTCCGCCAACCGCTAGGCCACGGTGACGCCCACGGCCCCCGCCGACGGGGACATCCTCGTCGGCGAGGTGTCGTTCGTCCTGTACACCGACGACCGCACGGGCTTCGGTGTGGTCGAGGTCGCCAACCTGCAGGACACGGACCGCCGAGCCGCACGTGCGACCGGTCCGCTCGCGCGCCTCACGCAGGGCCAGCCCGTCGCGCTCCACGGGCGGTGGACGACCCACCCGACCCACGGGGAGACGTTCGCGGCGGACTGGTTCGCCCCGAGCACGCCGGTCACCGTCTCCGGCCTCGAGGCGTTCCTGGCGGGCGAGCACTTCCCGGGCATCGGCGCGCGTCTCGCCGCGGCCGTCGTGTCCGCGTTCGGACTCGGCGTCGCCGACGTGGTCGAGAAGGACCCGGACGCGCTGACCGAGGTGCCGGGCATCACCGACCGGCTTCGGGATGTCATCGTCGCCGGCTGGTGTCAGGCCGGCCTCCTTGGATCGGTCGTCGCCCGGCTCGGGGCGGCGGGCATCCCAGCCGGTCCTGCCCGCTGGCTCGTGACGGCCTTCGGCGAGGATGCGCCGGCGGTGCTCGACCGCGACCCCTACGTGCTTCTCGACGCTCCCGGGGTCGGGTGGAACGCCGTCGAGCGCCTGGCCGGCGCGCAGGGCGTCCAGGCGGACGACCCGGTGCGTCACGTCGCCGCGGCGACCTGGGTGGTGCGGACCCGCCGCGCACGGGACGGAGACGTCGCGATCGGCACGGACGACCTGCTCGAGGGCACCGCGCGGATGCTCGGCACCGACCCGGCGACCGCCGCGACGGCGATCCAGGAGGCCGTCACCGCCGGAGCGCTCGAGGCGTGGGCGCCCTCGGACGATCCGGCCGACGTCCTGCACGCGCTGCCGGCTGACGCTGCGGCCGAAGCCGACATCGCAGCGGCGGTGGCGCGGCTCGATGCCGAGTACCTGCCCGAGGACGTCTCCGATGCGGACGTGGCGGCGGTCGATGCGGATCTCACCGCCGAGCAGCGCGCCGCTGTGCGCATGGCGTTCGGCAACGCCGTCTCCGTCCTGACGGGAGGCCCGGGGACGGGCAAGACCCGCACCGTGGCGGCGATCCTCGCGTGGGCGACCGCAGGCGATCGCACCGTCGCGCTGTGTGCCCCGACGGGGCGCGCGGCCAAGCGGCTCGAGGAGCTGACGGGCCACCGGGCGACGACCATCCATCGCCTGTTGGAGGCGCGTCCCGCCGCGGATGACAGCGATCGCTTCACCTTCGCGTTCGGCGGGCAGCGCCGCCTACCCCACGACCTCGTCGTGGCCGACGAGTGGTCGATGGCCGACGTGGCGCTCGCGCGGGCGCTGCTCGTAGCGATCGCCGACGGCAGCCATGTCGTGCTCGTGGGGGACGTGGACCAGCTGCCACCGGTGGGTCCCGGCGCCGTGCTCCGTGACCTGCTCGAGGTCGCCGCGTCGTCGTCTGCACCGGTCGCGGCCACCGCGCTGCGCACGGTGCACCGGCAGGCGGCCCGCAGCCGCATCATCACGCTCGCTCATGAGCTGAAGGGTGGTGTGGTGACGCCACCGCGCGGGCGCGACGGCGATGTGTTCGCGGTGCCGCAGGCGACAGACGGGATTGCCGACCGGGTCGCCGAGATCGTCGCGGTCCGCGCCCCCGCGTTCTACGGCTGCGGGCCCGCCGACGTGCAGGTCCTGGCACCGAAGTACGGCGGCCCGGCCGGCGTCGACCGACTCAACGACGTGCTGCGCGACCGGCTCAACCCGCGCAACGGCCGGGCGACCGTGGCAGGCTTCTGCGAAGGCGACCGCGTCGTCCAGACCCGCAACAACCCGGAGCTGGCCATCGCCAACGGTGAGGTGGGCGAGGTCGCCATGGTCGACCCCGACGAGGGCGAGCTCGAGGTGGTGTTCGACACCGGGGGCGCGGTGTTCGGTGCGCGTGACGCGCGGGACCTCCGCCCAGCGTGGTGCCTGACGGTGCACAAGTCGCAGGGAGGGCAGTGGCCGGTGGTCATCCTCGTGCTGGACGGCACGCACGGGCGGATGCTGTGGCGCGAGCTGGTCTACACCGCGGTCACGCGGGCCGTCGACGGGCTGCTGCTGGTGGGTGCGCCGCAGCTGCTGGCCGCCGCCGCCCGCCGCGCCGGCAGCGGGATCGCGCGGCGCCGGACGTCGCTGGCGCGGCGTCTCACGACCCTGCACGCGGCCGCCGACCATTGACCGCGGTCAGGCTGGAACTTCACCGTTGGCCGTCCTCGTCGCGTACCCTGGTGGCTGGGAGGTGCTCCGTGCTGACCCGCAGCTTCGTGTCACGCGACCTGCCGCAGCCCGGCGGGCATGCGCTGCGCACCCTCCTGGCCCGCGCCCACGAGCTGGAGCCGTTCTCACCGGTCAGGCCCCGCGTGACCGCACGGCGGGTCGGCGCGCTCGCATCGGGGGTCGGCCTTGCCGCACGTCTGTACCGCGGCGGCGTCGAGCTCAACGGCGTTGAGGTGGACCACGTCTGGCTCGGCGTCGACGACATCGTGATCGACGTGGCGTTCCCGTTGTTCATGCCCGACTTCCGGTCGCTGCTGCCCCGCTTCGTCGCCGGTGAGATCGAGCCGGAGGAACTGGAGACCGCGGCGGCGGAGTCGGGCATCGAGTACCGCGTGCTCGGGTTGCTGCCACCGAGGACCCGGTACGTCGGCCAGCCCGTGTGGGCCGAGCGCGACGTGGTCGGCCGCGGCGGGTAGCCAGGGGCGCGGAACCCTTGCGGCCTCAGCCGGCCGCCGCGCGCCGAAGCCTGTCCATGACGGCCCGGCCGACGCCCGTCTCCGGCACGGCCGTGCACAGCAGGACGTCGACGTGGGCGGCCTCTGCGTCGCGCAGGGCGCGGTACAGGTCGCGGGCCAGCTCGTCGACGTCGCTGTACCGTGCGATGGGCACGGCGGTGTCGAAGCGCACCTCGGACGGAGCGACCGTGCCCACGCGCAGCCCTAGGGTGGTCACGGCGTCGACGCGGGCCGCCAGCTGATCGGGCTGGACGATCTCGACCGCACACGCCGGCGCGTAGTGGCGGTAGCGCGCGCCGGGAGACGGCGCAGCCGGCCCGTCGTTGTGCATCACGGGTCCAAGCTCCTCGCGCGTCAGCGCACCCTCGCGGTAGACGACGGGCAGCTCGCCACGCGCGTCGACGACTGTCGATTCGACGCCCAGGCCCGTCGGTCCACCGTCGATGAGCAGGTCGAGTCGGTCCTCGAGGTCGGCGGCCACGTGGTCGGCGGTCGTGGGGCTCGGTCGGCCCGAGCGGTTCGCGCTGGGAGCGGCGACGGGAACGCCCGCGGCAGCGATCACGGCACGCGCGACGACGTGGTCCGGGACCCGCACCGCCACGGTCGACAGGCCGCCCGTCGTGACCGATGGAAGGGGGGAGGCGGCGTCGACCACGATCGTCAGTGGTCCCGGCCAGAACCGCGCGGCGAGCGACCGTGCCAGCGGAGTGACGGTCGCGGCGACCCTGTCGAGTTGTGACGCGTCGGCGAGGTGCACGATCAGCGGGTTGTCAGCGGGACGGCCCTTGGCGGCGAAGATGCGCCGCACGGCGACGGGGTCCCAGGCGTTCGCGCCCAGCCCGTAGACCGTCTCGGTTGGCAGGGCGACCAGACCACCGGTCCGCAGCACCGCGCCGGCACGGGCGACTGCCGACCGGTCACGGTCGACATCAATGATCGTCAGGCGCTGTCGCGCCCGCCGGCCTGTGGCGTGCATGCCCCCAGGGTAGGGCCTGTCTCCCGGTCCCGGCCGGCAGTCGGGCGGCAGCTGCCCTGGTGGCCGTGCCGTAGGCTCCCTGGGCGTTGGGAGTCGAGCGTCCGCGGGACGACCAGGCGGATGGCCGGTCCGAGAGACATCAGGCCCTGGCCGGCCTCACCACGCGCGGTCGTCCAGCTCCATGACACCCAGGTCGGTGTGCTCGAGGATGCCGCGGCGGGCGGCGAAGGTCGGCAGCACCTGCGAGGCGAACCAGCGGGCAGCGGCCACCTTGCCCTCGTAGAACGGGTCGTCGTCGCCGGCCTCCCGAGCGGCGATGGCGACCTCGGCGTGGCGCAGCAGCAGCCAGGCGATGATCAGCTCGGCAACGCTGAACAGCAGGGGAGTGGTGTTCAGACCGACGCGGTGGATGTGGGCGGCTGCCTCCTGCTCGTCGGCGCTCGTCATCGACGCCATCACGTGACCGCCGAGCATCGTCAGCATCGCACCGGCGTGCTCGAGCGCCTCGCCGAGCAGCGCGCGCTCGGCGGCCAGCGCACCGTTGCCCGCGTCTCCTTTGGCGAACTGCAGCACCTCGCCGAGCAGGTCGCGGATCGTCGCGCCCTGGTTGCGAGCGATCTTGCGGAAGAACAGGTCCAACGCCTGGATCGCCGTCGTGCCCTCGTAGAGGGTGTCGATCTTGGCGTCGCGGATGTACTGCTCCAACGGGAAGTCGCGCGTGTAGCCGGAGCCACCGAAGATCTGCAGGCTCTGGGCGAGCAGCTCGTAGGACTTCTCCGAGCCGTAGCCCTTGACGAGCGGCAGCAGCAGGTCGTTGCGCCGCCGGAGGCGTTCGAGCTCGGCCGGATCGCCCGCGCCGGCCGCGACCTCGTGCTCGAGCAGGCCGATGTCGTCCTGGATCACGGCGGTGTACAGCACCAGGGCCCGCATGCCCTCGACGTGGGCCTTCTGCGTCATCAGGCTGCGACGGACGTCGGGGTGGTTCATGATCGCGACACGTGGCGAGGTCTTGTCGGCGGCCCGTGCCAGGTCCGGACCCTGGACACGCTCCCGCGCGTACTGCAGCGCGTTGAGGTAGCCGGTCGACAGGGTCTCGATCGCCTTGACACCGACCAGCATCCGGGCGTACTCGATCACCTTGAACATCTGCGCGATGCCATCGTGACGCTCCCCGACGAGCACGCCGCGCGCCGGGACGCCGCGGTCGCCGAACACCATCTCGCAGGTGGCCGACGCCTTGATGCCCATCTTGTCCTCGAGGCCTACCACGCGGACGCCGTTGCGCTCACCGAGGCTGCCGTCCGCCTCGACCCACCACTTCGGCACGACGAACAGCGACAGGCCCCTGGTACCGGGCCCGTTGATCGGCGTCCCGTCCCCATCGACGGGACGCGCCAGCACCAGGTGGATGATGTTGTCAGGCCAGTCGAAGTCGCCGTTGGTGATGAAACGCTTGGTCCCCGACAGGTGCCAGGTGCCGTCGTCGGCCCGCCGCGCGGTCGTCCGGGCCGCACCGACGTCACTGCCCGCCTCCGGCTCGGTGAGCACCATCGTGCCGCCCCAGCGTCGCTCGACCCACGGTGTGACCCAGTGCGCCCGCTGCTCGTCGGTGAGCAGGGGGTCGACGATGGCTGCGAAGGACGGGCCGGCCGTGTACAGCAGCGCGGAGGCGTTGGCGCCGGCGAGCATCGCGGTGGCCGTCCAGTTCAGGCTCGGCGTCGCGCCGTACCCGCCCAGGTGGTCGGGCAGTTGCAGCCGGTACCACTCGCCGTCGAAGTACGCGTCGAGGCTGGCTCGCAGACCCGGTGGCAGCGTCACGTCGCCGTCGTCGTCGAGCACGAGCGGTGTGCGGTCGCCCTCGACGAAGCTGGCGGCGAACGGACCGGACGCCAACCGCTCGACCTCACGCAGGATCTCGCGCGCCGTCTCCTCGTCGAGTTGGGCGTAGGGGCCGTGTCCCAGGCGGTCCTGGATGCGCAGGACCTCGAACAGGTTGAACTCGATGTCCCGCAGGTTGCTCCGGTAATGCGTCACGACCTCACCCTCCGGACTCCGGTTACCCACCGGTAAGGTTACTTCCTGGTAACCCTCCCGTCCATGGCTTGGGACGCCATTCGCCCCGGGGACACGTGCGGTGCGGTGAGGGACACGTGTAGTGCGTGAGGGACACGCGCGGTGCGTGAGGGACACGCCTGAACAGGTGCGTCGGCTACCGGTGTGTCTGTCACCACGCGGGATGCCGGATTCGAGTGCGGGATGCCGGATGCGGGTCAGGACCGCCGTTGTCGTCTAGGGTCAGTGCCCCCCATCGGTGGTGCCTCGTGCGTGACTCGCTGCGTCTGCTCGCCGTGGCGTTCGGGTTCCTGACACGGCTGCCCACGCCACGGATCGCGGTGCAGGAGGGCGACCTGACCCGGGCGAGCGCCCTGTTCCCACTGGTCGGGCTCGTCGTGGCCGTCCTCGCCGTGGCGGCCGATCAGCTCATCGCCCTGCTGCTCGGGCCGATCGTGGGCGCGGTGGTCGGGATCCTCACCGCGACCCTGGTGACCGGCGCGTTCCACGAGGACGGCCTGGCCGATACCGTCGACGGTCTGTGGGGTGGCTGGGAGCCGGCCGAGCGACTGCGGATCATGCGCGACAGCCGCCTGGGCACCTACGGCACCATCGCCCTGATCGCGCTCTACGCGCTGCGTTTCGCCCTGCTCGTGCCGGCCACCACCCGCACCTTCGCGGTGGCCATGGTGTGCGCGCACGTCCTGGGCCGCGCTGCCGGTCCGATCCTGGTCATGCGGTTGCCGGCGCTGACCGACAGTTCGAGCGCCGGGATCGCCGGACGGCTGGCACCGGGAGCCCGGTTCGTCGCGCTGATCCTCACCGTCGTGCCGGTCGCGGCGGCGAGCGGGCTGCTCGCGTTGCCCGTGCTCGTCGTCGCTGTCGCGGTCGTCTACGCGTCGGCGGCGTTGTACCGCCGCCGGCTGGGCGGTGTCACGGGCGACACCATCGGTGCGACGACCGTGCTCGTCGAGCTCGCGGTGATCGCCGTCGTCGTAGCGTCGCACCGGTGATCAACACGACCCCGATCACGGTGAGCGCTGCTAGGGTTGAACCAGGTATCACGCAGCGACAGCAGTTCAGGGGTTTGCACCACATGGCACGACGACGCAGTGGCCGTCCGCCGTCCCGCCGACGCGCGGGACAGGTCGACGCCGAGACCAGAGCGAAGCGCGAGGCACGCGCAGGCAGCCAGAAGGAGGCCGCTCTGGAGCTCGAGGGCGTCGTCGAGGAAGCGCTGCCCAACACGATGTTCCGGGTCAGGCTTGACAACGACCACACGGTCCTGGGGCACATCTCCGGCAAGATGCGTAAGCACTACATCCGTATCCTGCCCGGTGACCGCGTGACCGTCGAGCTGTCGCCGTACGACCTGACCCGCGGGCGGATCACCTACCGCTACAAGTAGGCGATTCGGGCCGCTGTAGGCCGCTGACCAGCGACGACGCATCACGCACCACCCGCCTCGGCCCACGCCTGGCCCACAGCAGCGCCGAACGCGCCGTCGATGACCTCACGGGCGCGCTCGTCGTCGTCGGGCATCAGGTGCGTGTACACGTGCAGCGTGAACGACGCGCTCTCGTGGCCGAGGTAGTCCGCGACGGCGCGGATCGACACGCCCTCCGCGAGCAGCACCGATGCGTACGTGTGGCGCAGCGCGTGCATGCCGTTGTCCCGCGTCGGCTCGAGCCCGGCCGCCACGACGGCGGGCTTCCACACCCGGTCGTTGAAGCTGCCGCGGTTGATCGGCCCGCCGACCGTGTTCGTGAACACGAGGTCCCCGCCCTCGGCCGGGTGGACGCGCAGGTGCTCCGACACGGCCGCGGCGACGGTGTCCGACAGCGGCACGCTGCGGGTCTTCCCGCGCTTGGGCGGCGCGAACACCACGCCCTGACCAGTGATGTGCTTGACCTGCTGGCGGACGTCGAGGCGACGGCCGAGGAAGTCGACGTCGGTCACCCGCAGACCGAAAACCTCGCCCTGCCGCAGCCCCGCGCCGGACGCCACGACCGCGGTCGCGCGGTACCTGGCCGGCATCGCCGCGACGGCTGCGGCGACCTGCTCGACCGTCCACGGCCGCACCTTCGGGCGGGTCACCTTCGGCGCGGACACGGCACGCGACCGGCACGGGTTCGTCATGATCAGCCCGTCCTCGACGGCGGCGCCGAGGATCGCCGAAAGCGTCGCCAGCAGCAGCCGCACATAGGACGGCGCGAGGTCGCGGGACGCGCTGGCGACCCACGCCTGCACGGTCGACGGTCGGATGCCGCGCAGCTCGCCGTCGCCGAACGCCGGCAGCAGGTGCGCGTGCAACCGCGACGCGGTGCCCTCGCGGGTCTTGGCGTCGAACACCTGTGATGCGAGCCACTGCTCCGCGAACGCCGCGAACGTGACCTTGCCGGCCGCGGGGTCGATCCACCGGCCGCGGAGCTTGTCGGCCTCGACGGTCGTGAGGAACCGTTGCGCGTCGCTCTTGCGCGCGAACGACCTAGACCGCGATCGGCCGGACGGGTCGCGGTAGCGGGCTTCCCACGGCTTCGGACGTCCCGGACGCTTGCGGATCGTCGCCATCACTCGTCCTCCGCGGCGGCGGACACGGTCGGCGCCGGAGCGGCGGCGGCCGCGTCCGCTGTGACCGCGCCGACGGCGGCGCCGCTGCGGACCACCGTCACCGGCAACGCCGTGTCGACCTCGACCGCCGTCCCCACCCGCCGGACGACGAACCCGTCACCGACCGCGTCGTCGTCCATCCCGAGCAGATACCCGGGGGATACCCCCAACGCCGCGGCGAGCACGAACACCTCGTCGACCGTGACCGACCGCCGACGACCGGACTCGATGTTCGCGATCACGTCACGGTTGAGCTCGGGCATCCCAAGCGCGGCGCAACGCTCCGCCAACCCGGCCGCGGACAGCTTCGGAACCATCCCGTCGCGGACCTCACGGACACGCTCGGCGACCACCCGCGACGGCGTCCTCTCCTGTGTCATACCGACGCACCGTACCCGCATCCTTGACATGAAGCAAGGGACGATGGCAAACTCCGGCTGTGTCACAGAAATGTAACTCATCCGACAGGGAGACACAATGAGCGCGGACACCGAGCGGCTACTGACCATCCAGGAGGTCGCCGACATGATCGCCGTGCCGGTCGCCACCCTCTACCAGTGGCGCAGCCGCGGCGGCGGACCCGTCGGCATGCGGATCGGCCGGCACGTCCGCTACGACCCCGCCGACGTCCGCGCCTGGCTCGACCAGCGGCGCGACCCCCGGCCCGCGGCGTGACCCCGTACACGACAACGGCCCCGCCGAGGAACGCGGGGCCGAGGTCAAATCTCCGCAGGCAGTGGAGACGTGATGCATCGCAAGCGTACCCGGACTGACGGCGCGGCCGCGCTACATGACGCGGCCGTGGACTACGCCGCGGCTGGCTGGCAGGTCTTCCCGCTCTCCACCCGCGGCGGACGCAAAGCGCCATTGTTTCCATCCCCGCACGACGGACCGGGCCACGGATGCCATGGCCAGTGCGGCCGCCTGGGACACGGCTTCTACGACGCGACCAGCGACCCCGACACGGTGTCGCAGTGGTGGACGCGCCACCCGAACGCGGTCATCGGCGGCCGCATCGCGCATCACCTGCTCGTCCTCGACGTCGACCGCCACGGCGGCGGCGAAGACACCCTCCAGTTCTTCGAGGCCGCCTACCACCCGCTGCCCGCCACGCTCACCTGCTACTCAGGGCGGGGCGACGGCGGCCGGCACCTGTACTGGCTGCGCCCGCCGACCCCCGGGTGGCGGCTGTCCGGCGCGAAACTCCGGCCCGGCATCGACCTGATCCACCACACGCTGCGCTACGTGGTGCTGCCACCGTCGTCGCACCCGAAGACCGGGCAGCCGTACTGGTGGGACGACCCCACCGTCACGCCGGCCGAACCGCCCGCGTGGCTCGCAGCGCTCGTCACACCCCCACGCTCCCAACCGGTGTCGACCTTCACCCGCACCGCGTCGAACGGCGTAGCCGCCCTCGTGGGCCACGTGCGGCGCCTGTCACCGGAGGAGGGCACCGGCCGGCACGACACGGTGCTGTGGGCGCTGTGCGAGGCATACGAGGCCGGCGCCGGCGAAGCGGACATCGAGGCGATCTGCCAGGCCGCCGTGTCGGTCGGCAAGCCACGCCACGAGGTAGACGCGATGCGCGCCTGGGCGGCCGCCAAGTTCGTCGGAGGTACGCCGTGACCGACGTGCCACCCGTGCCGGCACCGTCCGACCGTCACCTCCACGCCGTCGTCGACGAGCCCGACCCGCTGCCCCGCGAACCGTGGACCGAATTGGGCTACGCGCACCGGCTGATCTGCGTCTACGGCGACCGGCTCCGCTACGTGCCCACATGGCGCCGATGGCTCGTGTGGGACGGCACCCGCTGGGTGCACGACACCACCGGCCAAGTCGCCCGCTGGATGAAGATCACCGCGAGGCGGCTCACCAATGCCGCCTACGACATCAAGGATGCCGACAAGCGCCGCGCTGCATTGCGGACGGCGCGACGCGGAGAATCATCCGCCGGCGTCAACGGCGCGCTCGCCTTGGCCAGCACCGAGGACGGCGTCGCCATCGCCCCTGACCAGCTCGACGCCGACCCGTTCCTGCTCAACTGCGTCAACGGGACGCTCGACCTGCGCACGATGGAGCTACGCGACCACGACCCCGCCGACCTGCTCACCAAGATCACGGGCGCCGCATACCGCCCGGACACCAAGGGCACCAAGTTCGCCGCGTTCCTCGCGAAGGTCCAGCCCAAGGAGGACATGCGGAAGTTCCTCGCGCGGCTCATCGGGCACGCGCTCGAGGGCCGGGTGGTCGAGCACTTGCTGCCGATCTTCCACGGGTCCGGCGGCAACGGCAAAGGCACGTTCGTCGAGGCCACCCTGTACGCGCTGGGTGACTACGCCGACGCTGCAGACCCCGACCTACTGACCGCTCGTACGTTCGACGCGCATCCCACCGGCGTTGCTGATCTGTTCGGCCGCCGCCTGGCGGTGCTCCACGAGAGCGACCAAGGCCGCCAGCTCGCCGAGGGCACCGTGAAGCGGTTGACCGGCGGCGACCGGGTCAAGGCCCGCCGGATGCGCGAGGACTTCTGGCACTTCAACCCGTCCCACACGTTCCTGATGCTGACGAACCACAAGCCGATCGTCACCGGCACCGACGAGGGCATCTGGCGTCGCATCCGGCTCGTCCCCTGGGACGTCGTCATCCCCACCGAGGAGCAGGACACCGAGCTAGGCGACGCACTGCGGCTCGAGGCGGACGCCGTGCTCGCGTGGCTGGTCGACGGCTACCGCGACTGGCGCGACCACGGACTCAACGACCCGAAGGTCGTCACTGACGCCACCGATGCCTACCGCACCGAGTCCGATGCGGTCGGTCGGTTCCTCGAGGACCGGTGTCTACTCAAGGACACGTGCACAGTGCGGTCGTCGGTTCTGTTCGCCGCATGGCAGCGGTGGGCCGACCGGGAAGGCATGACCGACCCGAAGACAAATAAGGCGTTCTCCGCCGTGCTCGAGAACCGCGGTCACGACAAGAACCGGACGAACGCCGGGGCAGTGTGGCAAGGGATAGGTCTCGTGGTCGAGGATGACGCTCCATGATTGCCGCAATACGCACGGTAGGAAAAGTGGTGACGGTGACGGGTGTGACGGTCTATCACCTTTGCGCCCACACGCGTAGAGAACAAAGCTCTAGACCCGTCACACCCGTCACACTCGTCACACCCGTCACCCTCGACACACGGGTGTACGCATGAACCGCGCCGACCGTCGCCGCCTCGCACGCAAAGTCCGGCGCGTCGCCGCTGGCACCGACACCCTCACCCGGTCCGAGCGTCACCAGCTCAACGCCGTGCTGCGTGAGGCGAGCGCGACGCTGCCCGTCCACATCCGCGACCAGGCCGACGCCGCCGTCGAGCAGATCGCCGCCGGCACGCGAGCGATCATCGACGAGTTCGGGTTCACACCTGCCCACACCCGTAGCCCCAAGCTCACCAGGCCGATCGACCGGGTCATCACCCGGATGCTGACCGGCGACTGCCGGACCTGCCGGCACGTGACCGCCACCGCGCCCCAGCCGCTGTCCGTGTGCCTGTGGGATGACCCGCCGGTGTTCCGGTGCCGTCGCTGCATCCCCGACGACGCCGCCCTCACCGACGAGGAGGATCGCACGTGCGATCTGTGCCGTGTGGACACTGCGGGCGACGGGATCTTCCCGGCGTTCACGACGGTCGGCGCGATAACCATCGCCTATGGCGCCTGCCACGACTGCCACGACGAGATCGAGGAGGCCGCAGCGTGACCTCGACACCGCCCGCATGGATCACCCGGCTCCACCAAGCCGAAGCCCGCCGCGGCGAACGGTGCCGACGGTGCGGCCACCGCAAGGTGATCGACACCGAACAGGGTCCGCACTGCGCACAGCACGCCGCTTCCACCGCCGATCGTGCGCCGCGAACACGACGATCACGACCTCGAGCACGACGAGGACGGACTCGATGCCGCATAAGCCCATGTCGGTGTGTGCCCAGCCGGGCTGTCCGACCCTGACCCGCTCGGCCCGCTGCGACGAGCACAAGCCGACTGACGACCGGCCGTCCGCGCACCGCCGGGGCTACGACCGGGCGCATCGACGTCGCCGCGAACACACCCCGCGCACACCGTGCGTCGACTGCGGCCAGCCATGGCAGCCAGGCATGCACCTGGACCACGTCGACGGCAACGTGCGCAACAACGACCCGGCCAACCTCGTGTGGAGAGACGCGTCGTGTCACGCGATCAAGACAGCCGCCCGGGACGGGTCGTTCGGCCGGCCACGGGTCAACCGACGAGACGACGACCCGCCGCCCGGCCCGGTGTTCGCATGACCGGGGGCGGGGCGAAATCTTCACGGCGCGTCGTCGGAGACCGGGCGGGCAAGTCCGCGCATGGTCGGCCAGTGCCTACGCTCCAGTTTCGGCCCTTGTGCCTACGTGAAAATGTCTCAGATCCCCGCCAGATCGGAGAAATCGTGACCAGGTCGTCCCAGCCGTCCCCGCCGTCGAACCTAACGCGTCAGGGCCGGGCTCTGTGGCGCAAGGTGACCGGAGCCTACGAGTTGGAGGACCACGAACTGGTGCTGCTGGCGCAGGCGTGCCACACCGTGGACGTGATCGACCAGCTCGAGACGGCCATCGCGAACGACGGGGTGATCGCTGAGGGGTCCCGCGGTCAGAAGGTGACGCATCCGGCCGTCGACGAGATACGCCTACAGCGGGTGACTTTGGCGCGGTTGCTGGCCGCCCTGGCGTTGCCGGACAGTGAGGGTGGCCGGACGGTCGCGACGGGCTATCAGGGCCGGTCTGCGGCAGGCCACCGGCAGCGGTGGGCGAACGTCAGGGAGATGAAGCGCAGTGGCGCGTAGACGGCCTCCGCCGCCACCAGCGGACGCCGAGGAGCAGCGTCTGGTCGACCAGCTCGCGCGGGCGGAGCGGCTAGCGCGGCAGTAAACGGTATCGATCGACGGCGGCACCGACGACGTGTTCGGCGACCGGGCGCGGTGGTTGCGCGGCCGCCTCGTAGCGCTGCGGCGCTGTCGTGCGTGGGTGGATGATGGCGCGTAGACGCGGCCCCGGCCGGTGGTCTGAGGACCAGTACGACGAATTAGGCGTCGGCAGATTCTTCGATTCGGGTCGGTGGCGTAGCCGCTGCACCGTCGAACAGTGGTGTCCGCAGTGTTCGAACGGCTGGTGGTGCGGGTCGTTTTTCGCTGATCGCGACGAGCAGGAGGAGGCGTACTGGGATCTCAGGGACCGGTTGATGGCCGATGAGCTGTTGACGAATCGGCCGTGGAGCTGGTGGGAGTTCGAGGCGGCCGCTCATTGCCGTCATGCGCCGCGCTGCGCGGTCCCTGACGGCTCCCGCGAGCGGGACCGGTGGTTGGACTACCACGGTCTGCTGACCGCGCGTGAGCGCGCTTTGAAGGCGCAGGTCGCTGATGGGTGACCGGTGCTCCGGTTGTGACCGTCGTCTCGACCGGTCCTTCGATGGTGGCGTGTGGTGCGGCCGGTGCCTGCGTGTGCGCACGTTGACGTGGGTCGCTGCCGATCTCGATCGGATGGGCATCCGGGTGGTGGGGTTGTCCGTCAGGCGGCGCGGCTGGTCGCGACCGTTGACGACGAACCTGACCCGGACCCGGGGTGCGCGGAGTGCGGCGTGGCGCTGCCGCGGCGGCGGACTGGCAGGC